>DAEN01000039.1:0-17919 GCA_002495315.1 Thaumarchaeota archaeon UBA141 | reverse complement strand
ATACCAGTTCGATGTTTCACATGTGGTGCTCTCATTGGTGATAAATATGAAGACTTCGAGAAACGCGTTCAGGCCGGTGAATCGCCAGAAAACGTGCTAGACAGCCAGGGGCTTCCACGGTACTGTTGTCGTCGCATGCTTCTATCACATACTGAATTGATTGATCAGGTGATTCCTTACTACGAAGCATTAGAGAGAAGGCGGAAGGAATATCAGAACCTTTAGACTTTGGAGAGTCGCTGGTAGATTACCACTAATGCAATGAAAGGTGAGTTGGTTTCTTGTCAGGACGATTTGATGACGAAGAGGAGCGAGATGAAAGCGGCTCCGATAGGCTAATAGCGGCTCAGGTATCAGAGAAATCTCTCCTCTCCACAGGCATTCGCGTTGGAACGCTCATAAGAACAAAATCGATGACTCCGTTTGTCAGTCGAACACGTCCAGACGGACTTCACGTAATTGATGTAGGGAAGACTCTTGAACGGATTGATGTAGCAGGTCGATTCATTGCCCGTATCGATATGAATTCAGTAGTAGTCTACTCAGCACGTGAATATGGAAAAACTCCCGTCGAGAAGTTCGGGGAGCTTACTGGTGCATTTTCGATTCATACGAGATTCACCCCCGGCACTTTCACTAATCCACTCTTACCCGGTCATCTAGATCCTGAGGTTCTAGTTGTTACAGATCCATCCATTGATTCCCAGGCAGTTTCTGAAGCGTCTAAGATTGGTGTACCTGTTATATCAATCTGTGATACGGACAATGTTTGTTCTGACGTTGACCTGGTTATTCCAGCAAATAACAGAGGCAGAAAGGCACTGGCTGCAGTCTTCTGGCTCCTAGGCCGATCAGTCTTGATGCATTCGGGCAGACAATTAGCTGATCAACCCATGAAATACACCATAGAAGATTTTGAGACCAAACTAATAGAGAAAGACGAGGAAGAATAGCGTCAAGAAAGAAGCTCTCAAACCGTTCTGAAATAAAATTGATAATTATGTAACGAGTAAAACATCCATTACTGAATATTTCCTTAAATTCTTTCGACATGATGTTCCTCTGAATTTGTCTTTACGCAGACATCCTGCTGTTGCTGGCCAATTTTATCCCAACAAGAGTGACGCATTAATGTCAAGTCTTCGCGTCAGCTTTCTACATAAGCACGGGCCAGGGGAATTACCACCATTGCCACCATCGACAAAACCCATTTATGGTTTAATCTCGCCTCATGCGGGATATGTATATTCAGGCCCGGTTGCAGCACATGGTTACCGTGCTATATCAGCCCTAAACGATATAGATCTCTTTGTAATACTAGGACCCAATCACTGGGGAATTGGGAGTGCAGTTGCTACAGTACGAGGAGGCGTTTGGGAGACTCCTTTAGGGGAGGTCAAAGTGGATAGTGATGCAGCTAATGAGCTGGTTGAAGAATGCGACATTGTGGAATTCGACGAAGAGGCACACGCTAGGGAACACTCGATCGAGGTCCAAATTCCTTTCCTTCAGTTTGTCTTTCGTAATGAGTTCCGGATACTCCCTATCAGCATGGCCCTCCAGGACAGAATCACTTCAGAAGAAATAGGAATGGCTCTATGCGGAGTGGTCAAGAAACGAAAAGCTATGTTGATAGCTTCCTCTGATTTGACCCACTACGAGCCACATGATCTTGCATCCGACAGAGATAAGGAGCTGCTGAAGGCCAGTCAATCACTGGATGTTGACATGCATTATGAGATCCTAAGGAAGATGGAAATTACGGCTTGTGGATACGGCCCGATGGCTGCTGTGATGACAGCATCTAGATCTCTGGGAGGGACACAGGCCAAGCTTCTAAAATATTCTACAAGTGGAGAAATCGGGGGCGACTATTCGTCAGTTGTAGGCTACGCCTCCCTACTAATCACGTAGGCGAGTTTTCTTGAGGGTCTATGCGAGGGCACCAGGTAAAGCAATAATTTGTGGCGAGCATTTTGTAGTACACGGATCTTATGCACTTGCGGCTGCTCTTAATAGAACTGTAATTTGTTGTGTTACAGATCACCCTAAGCTCGAAATTCTATCAGAGAATCTAGGTATAGTGTCTAGACCTCCTGATGAGGTCCCTAGTGAGCTAAAGGCCATAACCTTATCGGTTGAGCACGCACTTGAGCGTTCAGCAAATCCAGGGGGAATGCGATTGGTCATTCGAAGCGATATCCCAGTAGCGTCAGGTCTAGGAAGTTCTGCAGCTGTAGCAGTAGCATCGGTAGCGGCTGCTACAAGATATGCTGGGATCAAAGTGAAACCCGAGGAACTTGCTGAGCTTGCAATGGTTTCAGAACGTATGATCCACGGAAATCCTTCTGGTATTGATATTGAAGTTTCACTACGAGGCGGGGTGATCTTGTTCAAACGCGGTGAAGGAAGCTATCCCGTAAGTCTACCGTCACCCTTGGAGCTCATTCTTGCGTCAGAAAAAGGAGGTCGCAAGACATCGGAGATGATTGAACGCTTCAGACGCAAGAAAGATAGGGCCCCATCTCTGTTTGAAGGCCTTGTCAAGGCCTCTTCAACCATGTCAAAAGTGGCGGCAGACGCGTTGAAGGACGGAGACTCAGAAAGACTTGGGAGCATTCTGACTTTTTTCCATATGGTCCTAATGGGATTTGACCTCTCTACTCAACAGCTAAATGAAATGGTTGATGAAGCTCTAGGGGGAGGATGTGTAGGCGCCAAGATGACAGGAGCTGGGGGTGGCGGATCTATTGTTTGTTTACCATATCCTTCTCGCGGTCGTGAAGTGATCGGGAAACTTGAATCAAAGGGATACAAAGCTTTCAGTGTATCAATACCACAGGAGGGACTTCAAGTATGGGAGGAAAAGGACTAACCATAGTTAAGCTCGGCGGATCTTTAATCACTGATAAGAATTCGCCGATGACCCTTGACGCTTCGGGACTAGTCTCCGCCGCGTCTGCCTTGGCGAACCTGGGAGGGGACTTGATTGTAATTCACGGTGGTGGCTCATTCGGCCACCATGTGGCAAGCAAATATGGGTTATCTTCTCAACCGTCGAAGAAACTACAAATCGTGGGCGTATTCAAGACAAGGGACGCCATGCAGCAGTTGAACATAGAGGTCCTTACACGACTTGAACAGCAGGGTATTCACACATACTCATTTCCCCCCATAGCTCTGATGGATGGAAGAAAACCATCGACTGGAAATATTGCCCTGCTTAAGCAGATAGTCAAGGCTGGTCTAACGCCAGTAACTTATGGAGACGTTTTACCCAGTCCTAGGGGATTCTACATCCTCTCAGGTGACGGGATCGTTCAAATGATTACTAGAGAACTCCGTCCGCGCCGTATTGTCTTCGCACTGGACGTTGATGGGATATATCCAAACCCGAAAGCAATTAGCCCAAACTCAAGACCAATACCGGTCATTAATGCAAGGAATGCGCCACAGATTGGCACCTCTAAGGTTACCAGTGATGTGACTGGTGGAATCTTAGCTAAACTAAGAGTCGGTCTGACAATTGCAAAAGAAGGGACGGATGTTATTTTCGCAAGTGGACGGAAGCCTGAGGTTCTGCTCAAAGCGTTAAAAGGTGATGTTGAGCAGGGTACCATTATTCCAGCATTGAATGGGTGAATATTCCATTACAAAGAAATACACTAGCAAGGTACAGCGAGAGATCGAGGAACGCAAGCTACAGCACATTAGTATTCCATTGAAGAAGGATGTAGAGGCACGTTCAGCTACTACCCTCCTGGAGGACGTCCATCTGATCCATCAGGCATTGCCCGAGCTTAATTTCGACGAGATCAGCACCACGACTACTTTTCTTAATCATCGCTTCTCCGCTCCTATTATTATCGACGCAATGACGGGTGGAACTAAGATTTCCGGTAAGATTAATGCGACGCTTGCTTCTGGTGCTGAAAAAGTTGGCGTTGGAATGGTTGTAGGAAGTCAACGGGCTGGATTAGAGTCTAAAGAAGCAGCCGAGAGCTATGTGATAGCTAGAAGAAATGCGCCTAATGCTTTTCTTGCTGCAAATGTTGGTGGAGCACAGCTTTCAAAGGGATTGGGAGTGGAGGAATGTAAGCAACTAGTAGATATGATAAATGCCAATGCATTAATCGTTCATCTAAATCCACTTCAAGAAGTTGTCCAGCCTGAAGGAGAGCCATTCTATCGGGGAGTATTGAGAAAGATTAGTGAACTAGTAAGAGGTGTGGACGTTCCTGTAATCGTCAAAGAGGTGGGATCTGGACTTTCGCGGGAAGTTGCAGTTAAGTTAGAGCTCGAGGGCGTGTCGGCTGTAAACGTATCTGGCCTAGGAGGAACAAGCTGGGCAGCAGTTGAAAAATACCGCGCTGAAGCTGAAAAGGCAGATATGAAAGCATCTCTGGGCAATCTCTTCTGGGACTGGGGTGTTCCCACAGCAGTAAGCTTGATCGAGGTCCGTAAAGCAGTAAGAATGCCAATTATAGTATCGGGAGGTTTAAGGAATGGTCTCGACATGGCCAAAGGACTTGCGCTGGGCGCTAGCCTATGTGCTAAGGCTCTGCCCTTCCTCAAGGCAGCAACCGAATCAGAGGAACGCCTAGTATCATTACTACAAAAGACGATCTATGAGATAAAAACTGCAATGTTCCTAACAGGCGCACAGAATTTGGAACAGTTGAGCAAGAGCAGGTACGTAATAACTGGAAGTTTAGCTGGATGGATTCGATCTAGTCAAGACTAGTCCAAAGGACTTGTGGCGTGAATAGCATGATATCTAGCAAGCGGGAAAAGCTCGATCCTGAGTCACTTCTCGAGCTATTGAGAACAAAGAAGAAAGCCGTTGACAGGGTGATTCGTGAGCACCTACCAGAGACTCACGATGTCCCTGAAATAGATCTTCTCTACAAGATGATGATGGATTATCCGTCAAGAGGCGGAAAGGGGCTGCGCTCTGCTCTTTGTCTCCTCACTTGTCAAGCCTTAGGTGGGAAAGAGGAGTCTGCCTATCTTACAGCTGCGGCTATGGAAATTCTACAGAACTGGGTTCTAATCCATGACGATATTGAGGACGATTCGGAGATGAGGCGCGGAGATCCTGTCTTACACCGGAGATATGGTATTCCTTTAACAATCAATGCAGGGGACGCACTACATGTAAAGATGTGGGGAATATTGTTACAAAATGAAAAGATTCTGGGGAAACAGATCACTTTAGCTGTCTTGAGAGAATTTCTCTGGATGACCCGAGAGACTACCGAAGGGCAGCATTTGGAGCTGTCATGGGTTAGAAATAATCGATGGGACCTTCAGGAGGAGGACTATTTCTTGATGTGTGAAAAGAAGACTTCATGGTACACGTGTACCTCTCCAATGAGGTTGGGGGGAATTATTGCAGGGGCAAAAGAGGAAATTCTCTCTCCACTATTCAGCCTGGGTCGAGACCTTGGGATCGCTTTTCAGATACGGGATGATATATTGAATCTCCTTGGGAATGAGGACAAGTACGGAAAAGAAACGATGGGCGATCTATGGGAAGGCAAACGCACTCTTCTGATCATTCGTCTCCTGAATCTGGTGCCCGAGACGGAGGAGCGACACAAGATCCTGAGGATCATGAGTCAACCGCGAGGGCAGAAGCAGAACGAAGACATGAACTTCATTTTAGATTCCATGAAAAAGCTTCATGTCTTTGACTATGGAAACTCTAGGGCTGATGAGCTCGCGAAATCAGCATTTTCGGTCTTCGACAAAGTGTTTGAAAATCCATCCAACGATTCAGCTAACGTTGCTCTACGGAGTCTTCTGGAATTCATGGTTAATCGCGACTGGTAACATGGACATCGTGGTGTCTCAGACGTATGTCTAGGTTGAGGCCTGAGGTAGAAGCTTTAGCTAGAAAGCACGCGCTAGTTAATGCATGCAGACATGGAGGGAAAGCTGAGACTGGAGCAGTAATTGCAAAGCTCATGAGTGAGGTGCCGGATTTGAGAAGCCAGGCTCGTATAATACATCCAGAAATAGTTAGCCTGGTTCAAGAAATTAATCAGCTCACATTGGACGAGCAGACCAATCTTGTGAAATCTAGCTATGGTGACCTTCTGGGGGAAAAACCCTCTAGAGGGCAGCGTCCTTTAGCGGCTCTTCCCGATGCTGAGATCGGTCATGTAGTAACACGTTTTCCACCAGAGCCTAATGGTTATCCTCATATTGGTCATGCGAAGGCAGCCATCCTAGACGAGGAATACGCTAGGCATTATGAAGGAAGATTTATTCTACGATTTGACGATACGAACCCTGCAAACGAACTTCAGGAGTACTATGGAGCAATTCAAGATGGACTTGAATGGTTGGGGATAAAACCCGACCTGATCAAGAATACCTCTGATGACCTAGAAACCATTTACTACTATGCAGAGCAACTCATAGAAAAAAGCGGTGCTTATGTTTGCACATGTGCAGTGGAAACAATCAGAGCTAACCGGGCCTCAGGAATTGAATGCGAGTGCAGAACAGAGGGACCAGCCAACACGCTAAAGCTATGGCAGCGCATGTCAAACGAGATGAAGCCGAATGAAGCAGTTTTGCGACTGAAGGGAGACATGTCTGGAGTCAATACTGCATTTAGAGATCCTATACTGTTCCGTATAAACCACGCAACACATCCTTTGAAGGGTACGAAATATACAGTCTGGCCTACATATGACTTCGCTGCTCCTATAGAAGACAGCTTAGACGGTGTAACTCATGCAATGCGGACAAAAGAATACGAGTTGAGGGATGTGGTCTATTATCATGTCCTAGATATGCTCGGCATTCGCAAACCTCTTCTCTTGGAGTTCTCGAGACTTGAACTAAAGGACACTCCTATCTCGAAGAGGAAGCTGAAACCCTTGATAGAGAATGGCACTGCAACTGGATGGGATGATCCACGGTTACCTACACTGACAGGACTTCGGCGTCGCGGATATCATCCACAGTCAATACGGGCATTTGTCATGAGTCTCGGGCTAACGAAGACAGAATCACGCCCTACCTGGGATCTACTGGAAAGTCTAAATCGAAAAGTCTTAGACCCCATAGCAAGACGTTATTTTTTTGTCCCAAATCCAGTTCGAGTCGAGATTGGAGCCGTCCCAGACAAGCTAGTTCGAATTCCTTTTCATCCCGATCAAGCCATGGGATACCGCGCCATTCCTTTTTCCGGTGCCGTATACATACCATCTCGTGATGCAGAAGCGCTGCGTGTAGGAAGCGTGTTTAGACTCATCGAGCTCTTCAATGTTGAAATCAGATCAGTTGAAGATGGGCATCTTAGCGGCTCCTTTGTGGGAAATGATCTCATTCAACACATCCCCAAGCTCCAGTGGGTAAGCGAGCAACATATTGAACAGACTGTTGCTATACCGGGTCCGTTTTTCGAAGACGATAAATTGAGTCCAAAGAGTTGGATTGAGGAAGTTGGATTCGCGGAACCAGCAGCAGGAGAAGTAGGAATTGGCGAATTGATTCAGTTCGTTCGATGTGGCTTTTGCCGCGTAGACGCTCCCAATCTCGCTATCATGACACATAAATGACGTCACCCGACTTGTGAGGTTGAATAGTACACGAAGGAAGATAAACGAGATCAAAAAGACTTCCTATCCTCGAGGCTAGAGCTGTTCAGAAAGGATCTGCATCAAATCAGAGGACTAGCCGTCCCTGGCTACGACGGAAGATGTATTTCCAATATCTCCGGGACAATACTACGTCATTTTGCAGTGTCATCTCGGTTGACGCCGTTGAGGACTCACATGGCCGAACATGTGCTCGAGGGGCGGGGGAAGGTCATCGTAATGCTACTGGACGGTTTTGGGTACAAGCTATTGGAACAGGCTGTTAGAATAGGAGAGAAGAGCACCTTTTCTCAAATGACAGAGCTGGAAAGCGTGGATCCATTGACAACGACCTTTCCGTCAACGACTGCAACGGCACTTTCAAGTATCAATACCGGGAGAACTCCTCTAGAGCACGGAATCATCGGCTATACATCATACCTCAAGGAATTTGGGCTGGTAGCAAATATGATTAACTTCAGCCCTGCTGTTGATAGAAGACAAAACGTCTTAATCAATTTGGGCCTTGACCTGAAGAATTTCTTGGGAGTTGAGACGATCTATGAAATTCTCGCGAGGGCTGGCTATCGTTCTACTGTCCTAACTAGGCATTTCTACAAGAATAGTGCTCTTTCTAAGATGCTCCATCGAGGGGCGACTATACGTACGTTTGCGAATTCGTCCGATCTGTTTGTATCTCTACGCAAGCACTTGGAAGAGGATCCGGATTCACAAGAGTTCATCTTCGTATACTGGGAAGGCCTAGACACTAGTGCTCACGAGTATGGACCATTCAGTGACGAGGTTTTTGCGGAACTTCGAGGCCTCTCTTTTTACCTTCACACCGAGATAATGCAGCGCCTAGAACGAAAGGTAGCAAAGAACTCAGCCTTACTTATCACAGGAGATCATGGTCTAGCAGAGGTTGCTAGGGATGAAACAATTACTACTTCGGAACACCCTGAGATCATGAATTGTCTGCAGATCCCTCCCACCGGGGATGCTCGGGCAGCGTTCCTTAATGCCAAACCTGGGCATACTGGGACACTCCAGAAGATCCTGTTCAAGCATCTCGAGGACGAAATTCGTATAATTTCTACCAAGGACGTCATTCGCCATGGACTACTAGGAAGCGGACGCGTCCCATCGAAGATCCTGGATAGAATAGGTAATCTCCTAGCTCTCCCACTCGGCCGGAGAGCTATTGTACATCCATATCGCAATAGAGGTACTGGCTTTATGAAGGGATCTCATGGTGGCATGAGTGACAATGAGATCTTTGTACCATTAATCGGTTCAAGATTCAATTAAATCGGCATTATGGAAGGACTATTCGCAGTTCGGCTATCCAGTTCTTGGCATTGAATCTGCGCTTCTAAGTCCTAATATTCTAGCAATACTTGTTTCGACCCAACTCCCTTTGGTAATGCCTGTGTCATCAAGAGATTTCCAAAAATTGTTCTACGTCGCAAATGAGACTGAGTGGGGGAACTCAATCTACCAGTCTAGAACGTAAGACTGGCTTTGAGGAAATATCGAGAGAACATGACAATAGCAACTAGAATGGCACCGTATATCATGACTGCAGCCGCTAATGATACCAATAATCCGGAAGCCCACCAGTGCAAGATGACTACAGGTAAGACGAAGGTACTTGGGGTTACAAGGAGAATCGCTGCGCCTAACTGACGATAGCTCTGAATGAATACTAACATCAGAGTGTTGATCAGGGCGGGTCTGAGCAGCGGGAGCATGATCTTCCTCATGCTTGTTAAGGAGCTTGCACCTGAAACTGTTGCTACTTCTTCTAGCTCAGAGTGAATCTGGATCATTGAGTTGGCCATAGTTCTCATGCCGTACGGCAGAAAAACGACAATGTATGCAAGGACTAACATCGTCATTGTTCCATATATTGGACGGAAGAGAAACAGAGCTGTCCAAATTAACGCAAGAGAGAAGATCATGCCTGGATAAGCCACTGGAAGGGCCGCGATGAATTCAAGAGCGCGCTTCCCTCTCATATGTCCTCTAATAGCTACGTACGACATAGCTGCAGCTGCTCCTGTGGTCAGAACTCCGGCTACCCCTGCCAAGATGAAGCTGTTTGTGGCGCTTCTCAACATCAGAGGCTCACTTGTAACAAATGCGTAGTTTTTCAAAGTCAGATAGTCTAAAGGATTGACCCCTACAACAGTGTAGAACTTCATAAAGGACATCAATAGCATAGTAGCGACGGGAAGGACCAAGCCCACAACTACATAGACCAATAGAAAGCCCAGTGCGGCGTATTTCATCTTTCCCAAGTCAATTGGCTTTGGCCTGTACCCTTTTCCTGTGACTACAGCGAATCTCTTCAGTCTCCTCGTGCTCATCAGATAGAATGCGACTGCAACAGAACTTAGTAAGAGAGAAACGAAGGACAAGGCAGCAGCACCACCGTAGTCTATAGGGACGTCGACACTCATCTTATGGTAAATTGCGTTCATGAAGACGTATACTTTTGCAGGCAAGCCGATGAAGGCGGGGGTTTCAAAGGAGTTGAGACCAATCATTAGCATCAGCGTCCAGGTCGATACGATGGAGGGCACTGCCAGCGGGAGGGTCACCTTGAGGACGGTCTGGCGATTCCTAGCCCCTGATATCCTTGCTGCCTCTTCTAGTGTAGGATCCATAGTCCCAAACGTTGCAGAAATAAGGAGGTAGGCAAGTGCGGTGAGGCTAAGGCCCTGAGCCCAGATCATGCCTCCCATTCCGTAAATGTTGAAGGGTGGGAGGCCAAGTGGATGATTGACGTACAGATTTATCAAGCCAGCGTTGGGGCTCAACAGAAAAGTCCACGCTATGTCCCCGAGCATCGCCGGGAACATGAATGTTATGAGAGGGAGAACATCGAAGAAACGTCTGCCTGGCGTATTGGTTCTGTGGATAATCCAGGCCAACATGAAAGCTATTGCTACGGCCATGGTCGATGAGACCGATGAAAAGATCAAGGTATTGGAGAGGAGGCTCAGTGTATTGAAGTGTCTAGGAACACCCTCACCGGTGAATACCTTGACCACGAATTCTGTGCTTAAAGTACCGTTAGGATCACCAGGAAACGAGGTCCAGAACATGCCAAAGAGGAGAAAACATATGGGGACTACTATCAGTACTGAGATGAATGCAGAAGTCACCAATAGTATGGGAGACGTTCGCCCAGCCATTGTTCTTGCAGGTTCTCTTGTAGTTGCACTTAATTGTTTGCCTATGTCACTCGAAAAAGGATAACTAATTTCTTATTTGGGATTGGATCCAGGAATGTTAAGAAGCAGCCTATGGTCGATGAGTTGACAGCTATTGAATGGCCTAAGATTAGGAGTTGATGTCGGCGGAACATTCACCGATCTAGCATTATACAGTGAAAGAACACATCAGCTGAAAACTATCAAGGTACCAACGACTCCAGAATCTATCTCTATGGGGATAGGCACGGCCATCGACCAGGTGATCGATAGTGGTATGACTCCAGAGGGCATTGATCTAGTAATTCATGGGAGCACAATCGGCACCAACACCTTGCTTGAGAGAAAGGGATCGGAGACGTGGCTGTTATGTACAAAGGGTCTTAGAGGAATAAATGATGTACTTGACTCCGTTCCACCTCAAAACCCGGGATATTTTCCGTACACTCTGAAGCCCAAACCTCTAGTCCCAGGCAGACGAGTTGTTGAAGTGGACGCGCGGATCGCTTTCGATGGTACGGAAGTCAAAAGTCTTGACCAAAAACAGATTGATAAGATTGTGTCAAAGCTTCACGATGTCAATCCCGAGTCTATTGCTATATGTTTGCTCTTCTCCTTCATGAATGTCAGTCATGAGGAAAAATTGAGTGCGGCAATACGGGCAAGAATCCCACATGCGCATGTCTCTCTTTCTAGTCACGTGCTTCCACAGGTCAGGGAGTTTCCACGTCTTATCACTACCATCATAGATGCCTATATCGCACCACGAGTCAAGGGCTACCTTTCTAATCTAGAAATACTTCTCAGGAAGAAGGGAATCAAGGTTCATCCATACATAATGCATTCTTCCGGGGGTCTACAAACCCTAAGGAGGGCCAAGATGAATGCTGTTCAAATCATCGAATCCGGCCCTGCTGCAGGCATTGCTTTCTCGAGTTACATGGCTAAAACGTTGAAGCGGAGAAACCTCATTACATATGATATGGGTGGCACCACAGCTAAGGCTGGACTGATTGTTGATGGCGTTCCGATGGTTACATCGAATTTCATGGCTGGTGGATGGCCATTGGGAATTAGATCTGTGGACCTGGTTGAGATCGGATCAGGAGGGGGCAGCATAGCATGGGCAGACGCTGCCAAATCGCTGAAGGTTGGTCCAAGAAGCGGTGGCGCATATCCGGGACCTGCATGCTATGGTAACGGTGGAGAAGCGACCGTTACGGATGCAGATCTACTTTTGGGTTATCTTAACCCAAACTACTTCCTAGGGGGCGAGATGGGCCTTGACGTTGGATTGGCCCGACGCGCTATTGGAAAAGTGGGTGACAAGCTTGGCCTCGATCCCGAAGAGACTGCCTTGGGAATCAAACGCGTAGTTGATGCAAAAATGGCGGAAGCCATTCGACTTGTCTCAACTTTCCGTGGCCACGATCCAAGAGATTTTTCTCTAATTGCATTCGGCGGAGCTGGACCAGTTCACGGCTCAAGACTGGCTCAAGAATTGAACCTTCCTGAAGTCATCATTCCTACTTTTCCCGGCATAGGCTCTGCTATTGGATTGCTCTCCTCTGACCTAAAACGGGAATTTATTCAATCGAAGCTGTGTCTTCTAACTGACTTGCCAATAGGTGAACTTAGGCAAACGTTCGACGGATTAAGAAAAAGAGCACTAGGGGAGCTCAAGGAAGAGGGATTTGCTGATATGGATACCATCATAACATATCAACTCGATCTCCGATATTCGGGCCAAGGCTACGATCTAACTGTAGATGTTCCAAGTAGAGTTCTGGCAAGAAAGTCGGCCAATATTGAGATACGCAAAATCTTCGACGATGCCCATGAGGCAACGTACGGACACCGTGCTGTGAGTGAACCAGTTGAAGTTGTGACTTACAGACTCTTGACTAGAATAGAATTTGCTAAACCCGATCTACCCATACTAGTTAGGGGACGTCCACATGCCCAGGTTATGAAAGAGAAGAGGCAAGCCTATTTTGAGAGTCTCGGCTTTGTGGAGACTCCTATCTATCAGCGAGAATTACTTTGCCGTAACCAGATCGTTGATGGCCCCTGTGTCATCGAACAATCAGACTCGACAACTGTAGTGGAGCCAGAACAGAGTGCGATTGTATTGCCTTCAGGAGAGCTGATCGTCAGCAAAGGCAGGTGAGCAAAGAGTGCTTAGTGATACTGGGAATATTACTGTCGATGTCCTAGAGAACAACCTTTCTGGACTAGTAGACGAGATGATGGAACGGCTATTCAAGACGGGTTATTCGACTATAGTGCGAGAATCAAGAGACGGCAGCTGTGGTCTACTTGATGCCAAGATGCGCGTAGTTACTTCACCGGCTTGTATGCCTATCCATTTCGGTGCTTTCTCTCATGCAGGGAAGGTGTTGCTCCAACATTACTCGGCCGAAGAGATGCAAGATGGAGATGCCTTTCTACTCAACCACCCCTATAAGGGACAGATTACCCATGCTACTGATACAACTATTATTCGGCCAGTCTTTTACAGAGGAGAGTTAGTAGCTTTTACTGCTAACATGGAGCACAAACCCGATTTAGGAGGACTTGTTCCAGGTACCAATTCAGCAAGAGCGACTGAGATATTTCACGAAGGTCTCCTGCTCCCTCCTGTGCGGTACTATGAAAGAGGCGCGGAAAACAGAGAAGTGAGGAAGATTATAGAAGCCAATTCACGTACTCCAGAGCTTGTTGTAGGAGATCTGCGGGGACAAGTGGGGACTTGCCGTGTTGGCAGTGATAGATTAATCCAACTTTATGATAGATATGGAAGAAAGACGATATCTGAATGCTTTGATACGTTAATAGACAGGATGGAGAGAAGGATACGAGCCGCGATTTCTCTTTGGCGCGATGGAGTTGAGGAAGCAACCGGGACGATGGATGACGATGGCATTGAAATTGGCCAGAACCGCCGGGTTCATGTTAAGGTAAAGAAGAAACACAATAATATTGAATTTGATTTTCGCAAGAGCGGCCCTCAGGCAATAGGGCCTATTAATGCTACTAGCGAGATGATCCGCAATTGCTGCTACTTCGGAGTCATCTCTTTAGTGGCACCAAACATTAGATTCAATGAAGGGGTAACCAGAGCAGTAGCGACGCGGTTTTCCAGGGGGACGATCGTAAACCCAATTTATCCAGCTCCAGTGAATGCATATACCAGCGTCACAGTTCTTGCTGCGGACGTTGTTCTTACTGCTTTGGGAAGGTTGGTTCCTAGTAAAGCGGTAGCTGCGAGTGGTACTGCGGGACCACATGCTATTTCAGGTCTTACCACTAGGACAGGCAGAACATACGTTCTCTACGAACTTAGTTTGGGCGGACAAGGGGCAACTGCGGCATTCGACGGAGCCTCTGGTGTTCATTCTGCAGTAAATGCTGGTACTGCCTCTACTCCTCTTGAGATAATTGAATCTGAATTTCCGATAAGGATGACACAATGGGAGCTAAGACCCGACTCAGGTGGTACAGGCAAGTTTCGTGGAGGGTTGGGGAATATTCGAGAATATACTTTCTTGTCTGCCGGGCGATATACATCTAGAAGACGAATGCATGATAATCCCCCATGGGGACTTCAGGGAGGGGGTGAATCTGCCTCTTCTGAGCTTAGCCTTGATGGAATGCCTCAGCATGCTAAAGTCTCCAATTTGTTGGTTCCTAAGGGCAGTAGAATAAGAGAGCTGCAACCGGGAGGTGGAGGATTCGGCAATCCGTTTGAACGCGATCCACTGATGGTCCTGGATGACTACCTGGATCAACACATGACAGTTGATCATGCAAGAGAGAAGTATGGTGTCGTGATAGATGAAACAAAAGGGGTTGTCAACTGGACTGAAACGAACAAGTTGCGTAAGACGAGAGAAGTGAAGGATATACGCAGCCACCGTAAGGCCTGATTTAGTTCTCGTGTCTACATTCTTCCACTAATATCAGAAGGCCTTTGCTTTTCAAGTGCCCAGAAAACCCTTTCGGGAGTGATCGGAAGATCTGTAAAATGAAATTCGAGAGATTCACTGAATGGGGAAAATAGTTGCAGCACAGGATTATGATTTGATATTTGGCTTCCTCGATTCTACGATTGATTCCAAGAGTCGGAACAAGATAATAAAGGAGGCAGAAAAGTACCGTTCTAGACAACCACGATGATGTTCGAAGGAACTTTTACTGTAAAGACCAACAAGGAGACGGTATGGAAATTCTTGATGGATCCCAATTCCATCGCGCGGTGTCTGCCAGATCTACAGGAAATGCAGGTAATCGACGAAGACCGCTTCAACGCAACCATCAAGGCTGGTGTTGGATTTATCAAAGGAATCTTCAAGTTCCAATTCTCGATTGCAGATAGAAATCCCCCTATCCACGCGAAGCTGATCGGGCATGGCACTGGGACAGGAAGTGTCATAGACATGGAGACTGTCTTTGATCTGCAGGAGGAGAATGGGAGTACCAGCATGAAGTGGGTTGCTGACGCAAAAGTAGGAGGGATGATAGCTGGGGTAGGATCACGCTTGATGGAGTCTGCTTCGGCCAAGACCATAAAGGATCTCTTTGATTCTATCCGGAAAGAGCTAGAACCAGGCAGTTAGAGCGGGATGTAAGTGTTCCAGCCGTGAATATGCGCTACTGTCATCCGATAATATTCATCTTGCAAACTCGTGCTGAAGAAAGAGTTACGACAGCCATCTCATTACTTTTTTTTGGTAACTTCAAAATTTGCAATAATGAGATCCAGAAATTGTTGAACTTACAGCAGACTGATTTCAGCCAAGAGGTTCCGTGATATGATCTCATGAGCAAGAGTATTCTGATAACTCACGCGACCGTGTTCACGATGGACACAAATAATCGTGTCCTAAGGGATACCGGGGTCTATACGGAAGGGGACCGCATAATTAGTATTGGGCCTTCAGAGCTGCTTGCGCGTCAGGGCTTTAGACCAGAAATCACAATTGACGGTTCAGGGAAAGTTATTCTCCCAGGCCTGATAGATACCCATGTTCACCTAATTGAAGCCATAATGCGAGGACTAGTCCCTGATGATGTTAATCTACATCTCTGGCTCAAGGAATGGCTTTGGCCTCTTCAACAAGCCTGCGATGCTTCCATAGGAATAACGAGTGCCGAGCTTTGCATCGCCGAGATGCTGAGAACTGGAACTACGTGTTTCCTGGAGGCTCAGCTTCATTCGAATTGGGGTATTGAAGGCATGGCCAGGGCAGTGTTGGACTCTGGAATTCGAGGTAATTTGTCAAAGATGGTGATTGACACGCCGTCGTACGATCCCACGGGAGGCGCTTCGCATCCGTTTGCGGAGGATAAGGGACATTCAATCAATACATTCAGAAATCTACATCGCGAGTTGAATGGTAAGGGTGAAGGAAGACTCGGGATTTGGTTGGGCGTTAACAACCCTAGGGCATGTAGTGACGACCTGGGAAGAGAACTGAATCAAGTTGCCATAGATCACAATACAGGGCTGACTATGCATGTAGCCGAAACAAAAGTAGATCTAGATAACATGTCAGCACGAGGGACCACACCGGGAAAATGGTTAGAAAAGACAGGACTAGCAGGTCAAATGCGTGTTTTTGCACATGGTGTCTGGCTCACAGAACAAGACATCTCTATCCTGGAGAAATCTGGCGCTTCAGTAGCGCATTGTCCGTCATCTAACATGAAGTTGGGTTCAGGAGTTGCTCCAGTCACAAAGATGATTCAGTCTAGACTGAATGTCAGCCTAGGTTGTGATGGGGGGCCCAGTAACGACTGCTACGATCTTATACGCGAAATGAAGACTGCAGCACTTCTCCACAAGGTCTCTAACCTGGATCCCAGGGCTATCACTGCCACTGAAGTATTACGTATGGCCTCGATAAATGGGGCCAAGGCCATTGGCCTGGAAAAGGAGATAGGTAGCATAGAAGTCGGAAAGAAGGCAGATCTCGTAATTATTGATTTGCATGATGTCCGTCTTTATCCGCCCCAGGGGAGTGATTCTAATATCCTCTATGCAGCTTCAGGGACAGATGTAAGTCATGTCATCATTGATGGCCGATTTGTCATAGAAGATCGGAAATTCTCTACAATTGATGAAGAGGAGCTTCTTTTGAAGACAGAAAGAGAAACCGATCGACTTCTAAGAGTTGCAGGAAAGACCTGATCTAAAGACAAGCCGTAGAAGTGTTTATGGGTAAATGAAGAAGATAACAAAAGGGATCTATTACCTAGAAGACCTTGGTACTCCATCCATTATCTCGATGTATCTAATAGATTCCAAGAAAAAGGTCCTGATAGAATCGGGACCTAGTGCGACCGTTTCGCAGCTTATTCAGGCAATAGTTAGTGCAGGTTTCCGTCCTTCTGAGATCGACCACATAGTAGTCACTCACATTCATTTGGATCATGCTGGCGGTGCATCCCTTTTGCTACAGGCTATGCCTAATGCAGATGTTCTAGTCTCCAAAAAGGGTGCACCTCATCTCATAGAACCATCAAGACTGCGCGCTTCAGCAAAGAGTGCTCTTGGCCCTATCTTTGAGATTTGGGGGGGAATCGAAGCTACGAATTCTAGTCGAATTCATACTGTAGAGGATGGGGTGAGCCTTGATCTGGGCGATCACGTACTTCAATTCTTGTCTACACCTGGACATGCTCCTCACCATATCTCGATCTTAGAAGAATCTTCTCGAGTCCTCTTCACAGGCGATGCAGTAGGAATTTATTACAATGACTTGGACGCTCTTATCCCTGCAAGTCCACCCCCTTCTTTCGACGTCGAACTGGCATTGCAGTCTTTAAATCGACTCTCAGAAACCAATCCACAAGTCCTCCTTACACCTCATTACGGCATCCAAGATAATCCATCAATCTTCTTGAAGAGAAATCTAGAGACGTATGCACGGTGGAAAGAGATTGTTAACTCCAATCTGGAAAAAGGGTCGGATCTCGATTTTATCATAGAGGATCTTTGCCAAGCGTATCCCTCGTACAGAACGCTAGTCAATGATGTTTATCGTGGGACTCTCTTTCGGATGGATATCAAAGGCTATTTGAAATAGTTTAGTTCATCA
>DAEN01000002.1:1954-6064 GCA_002495315.1 Thaumarchaeota archaeon UBA141 | reverse complement strand
TCATTGACTCTTCTTTACTTCTTCAGGCGGCTTTATGTTCCTGAAATCAGTGAAGAAAATCGTCTACGTAATTAGCTGAATTGCAACCGAGAAGTAAAAAGGCAATGTAAGAGAGATTGACTGCATCAAGTAGCCAGAAGTCGGTGGGCTGATTGTGGTGGATGCTCTCCATGCCACAGAAGTCACAGCACCTGCAGGCGCACGTTCATCGGGAGGAATGACCCCCATGAGATATGACTGCCAGATAGGTGCAAACATTACCGACATGATGATTCGAATCACGAGCATCAAGACTGCGATATTGAAAGTAGGTGCCAGGGCCAAGCCAAGGGTCAATAGAGCAGTTGCAATTCTGATGCTGAAGAGGGACTTTACCGCTCCTATTCTATCTGCAAGATATCCTGATCCTAAGAATGCAAATGCGGATACAAGATTGGCACCTGCGAAGACGAGAGCCAGTGAAGTTAGATCGGCCGAAAATCTCAGATGGAACCACAGAGATATCAAGGGAAAGACTAAGGCCCAGGCGAAACCATCAGAAAAGTTGAAGGCACTGAGCTTGGCCACCATCCTTCGACTCTTCACCGGGAGACTAGGACCGCGGACAAGAGTGTTCTTGATTGGTAATACAGAGACACTGGCGAGGATTCCGACGGTGGCTAGAACTAGGAAGAAAAAACTAAAGGCTGTTGGCCGTTCCATCCCAACAAGGATTCCAAGATAGTCTGGAAGGCCAACCAAAAGTGCACCACCGGATGCGGCTATGGACGCTACGAATGCGTTTAGACCGAATACCCTATTCCGGCCTTCATCACTCACGTTCCCTGCCAACATGGCTCGATGAACTGCGCCAACAGGACCACCCCAGATTGCTCCCGCGCCAGCCCCGCTGGTGCTTGCTACAGCTAGGCCTGCAGTCAGAAGTATGATCCTTACGTCATAAGTCACTGCGTAAATGATGTTTGCTAACGCGATCAATATACCCATGATGAGAAGGATGCGTTTGCCGCCTAATCGACTTCCCAGAGTACCTGATAATCCATTCATTACCCCTGCACTTAGATTGGAGACAGCGAGGAATATTCCAATGATTACAGTGGCAACGCCGAGCTCTCCTAGGTAAATGGGTAAGGCGATACCTAAGCTTCCCATGACAACGCCCCTCATTGCGCTTCCTAGTAGCAAGTACTTCGCATCTCTTTGCAACACGGCAGACTTCAATCAGGTCTCGCCTCTGTCCGGTTCCACAGATGCACTACAGGACTTCCTTATCCGGTAGTCTCTTACGGCAGATTTATAATCTTAATACATGAAATGCGTCGAGCAACTACATCTTGGCTATAGATAGTGGAGATACCACCTTCCTGCTTCTCTCAGCAGCATTGGTTCTGATAATGACACCTGCTTTGGGTTTCTTCTATGGAGGTTTAGCGAGAAGGAAGAACGTCAGTGCGACGATAATGCATAGCTTTAGCAGTGTGATAGTGATAAGCGTGGTCTGGGTCCTTTGGGGATACTCATTGGCCTTCGGGCCCGATATTGGTGGGTTTGTGGGCAGCCTTCAGTGGTTTGGACTCAACGATGTGGGTCTCCAGCCGAATCCCGACTACTCGGCAACAGTACCCCATCAGGCCTTCATGATATTTCAACTAATGTTTGCAATAATAACTCCTGCGTTGATGACTGGAGCCTTCGCCGAAAGGATGAAGTTCTGTTCCTTTATGCTCTTCATTGTTCTTTGGTCAACATTCGTCTATAGTCCGATAGCTCACTGGGTTTGGGGAGTTGGCGGATGGTTAGGTAGTCTCGGCACCCTGGACTTCGCCGGGGGGACTGTTGTACATATCAGCGCTGGAGTGGCGGCCCTAGTTGCAACCCTCGTGATTAAGAAGCGCATAGGATACGGCGACGAAGACATGGCACCACACAACATTCCATTTGTCGTACTCGGTACAGCTTTTCTTTGGTTTGGCTGGTTTGGCTTTAACGCAGGAAGCGCCTTAGTTGCAGGTTCACTAGCGACAAGCGCCTTTGTGGTTACAAACACTGCTGGAGCTGCAGCCGCACTAACATGGCTCTGTATCGACTGTCTGCACAAAGGTAAGCCAAGCGTGGTAGGAGCCTGTGTGGGAGCTATTGCGGGTCTAGCAGCTATAACTCCTGCGTCAGGATTCGTGGGTCCTATGGCATCATTAGTGATAGGATCTAGTGCTGCAGGCCTCTGTTATCTAGCCGTTCAGCTCATCCACAAAAGCAAGCGGCCTATTGACGACGCCCTTGATGTCTTCGGCGTTCATGGGATTGGAGGGATATGGGGTACAATAGCTACGGGCATCTTCGCAGAAGGGGCGATAAACGGTACAGATGGCTTGTTGTTTGGTAACTTCACCCAGATGATCCCCCAACTGATCGGGATAGGTGCAACCCTTGGCTATTCGTTTGTAGTAACTTTGGTGATTCTGTTAATCCTGGACAAGACCATAGGATTGAGAGTGAAACCTGGGGAAGAAAAAGCAGGCTTGGACATATCAATTCACGGTGAAGAGTCCTACGAGCGAGAGCCGCGACGAAAATAATTCCGATTACGCGTGCTAAAAACAAGTCTAGAAACAGTTGTACCTGCAGCAGCTATACTAGTGAGGAGTCTCACGCTGAAAGCAAGGCTCGATCAGCCTAGTACATCATCATGTTGAGCTGCTCAAGTTTGTTGTGCAGGTTGTTCACCGCACTATAAACATCGACGGTCTTTTTTGCTCCCGTACAGACAAGTTTGCCGCTTGCGAAGATGAGGATGACAGTCTTTGGCTCGACCATTCTATGGATTAGCCCTGGAAATTGTTCTGGCTCGTACATGGACTTTGGAAGCTGCCTAGCTGCTTCTTCGAGATTAACCCTGCCACCAAGGTTTATGGATGAAACTATGTTCTGAATCTGGACCACTGGTTCGTTAACCACATTGATTTTCTTACTGCGGAGTCTTTCTACGACAGTTTGCACGGCCTTGATCGCCATCTCTTCGGACTTCGATCCCGTGCAGACCATCTTACCGCTATTGAAGATGAGCGTAGTAGTCTTAGGAGACTTTAGGCGAAAGACTAACCCAGGAAATATCTTCGGATTGTACTGAACTTCCGAAAAGTTACGCGTGATCTCGATTAGGTCAACGCGTTGACTGATGTCTCCCGTCGCGACAACGTTCTCAATGCTGATTATTGGTTTAGTTCGCGGCACAGCATCTACTCATCATGGTAGACTTTGTATCGATGTATATAAGCCGAAGTTTTTCTTTTCCAAGAAATACCCCTCATCTGATCTATTTGTTGATGATGACAGTTAACATTCCTCATATATGATACATCTGTGACTTTTGTGGTCGAGAAATAGTAGATCTTCCTGAGAAGAGACTTTGCAGCCTACCTGACCAGGAAGTCCTTAGGCTGGAGGTATGTATTCCTTGTAAAAATCTATGAACGCCTTGGCAAGTGGTTCGGTGTAACCGTCGCCATGCATGTGTGTGGCGTACCGAAACTCAGCTGTCGATGGCGGAATGATCCAGAGCTTCTTGGGATCTTTCGCCTTCTCGTAGAGAAATAGAGTTTCATCGGGAGGGACCACTATGCCGGTCTCCGTGGTCACTAGAAACAACGCCCGAGGCGCAATCTTATCCACGATATGTTCCGGGAAATATTCCAGGTACTTCTCCACCGTCTCGATGGTTATGGGGGGCATCTGTTGGGGGTAGGTCTTCTTGATCTCGTCCCACTCAGCCTTCTCTCGTTCACTGAAAGCGAGAAAGTCGAAGGATGACACGTACTTGGATTTCCCAGTCGTGACTCTTTGCCGTCGATCTTCCTCTATCCGCTTTTTCCATTCAATAAATCGCTGGTAGCCTACCAGGCCCCTGAACCAGCGAACCATGTCTCCAGGCCCACCGTACGAGATGGTGGCCTTTGCTCTGCTATCTACCCCTGCAGCTTGGATCACATGGCTTCCGCCCATGCTGTCACCCAGAAGGCCGATCTTCTGCGGGTCAACGTCTTCACGCTTCTCCAGGTAGGTCATACACGCCCTGATGTCCTCACAGCATTCAAGCGGGAGGTGCCTTCCAGG
>DAEN01000002.1:1389-1577 GCA_002495315.1 Thaumarchaeota archaeon UBA141 | reverse complement strand
CCTTCTTCGTTCAACCGTTTCGCGAATCCTGGAGTGACGAATTCCTTGATGCTCGCAAAACCCCTAGCTATGACGATGGCAGGGTTCTTTCGGTTCTTCTTCACGTTCTTCGGGAGCCAGAGGATACAGGACAGAGGAACTCCTTCCGAATATATCGTGAGCGTCTTGCCAGGGTTTTTCAAGAAATA
>DAEN01000002.1:0-1024 GCA_002495315.1 Thaumarchaeota archaeon UBA141 | reverse complement strand
ATATAATTCTAGTGGAAAGCACTTGGTAATTGATTAGAGATACAAATTATGTACCATGTTTAGTACAGCTGATGGAGTTGGACTGATTTCTCTAAATGGAATTTCACGAATACAGCTATAGGCATGGTAAGGAACTATTGCAGCTGACTCATCCGACTGAATATAATGATATAAAATCTGTGCTTGCCTCTAAGGAGGGATTTCCTCACGGAAGCGTCAAGAGCAAAACGCCCAAGGACTACATAGCTTCCGAATTCGTAAAGCTGGGGTGGGAAAAAGAGCGCAAGATACCTTTAGGCACGCACAAATCTGACTACTGTGACATTGTACATAACCGAGTCGCGATTGAACAAGAATATTCACGGTTTGAGATGTTCTTCAGAGACTTCTTCAGATTCCTGTTGCTCTATGATCAACGAGAAATTGATATCGGAGTAATCATCACTTATGACGACGCGGCCTTCAAAAGATGGGGTGGTGCGGTACCTCACTACTCGAGTGCACGGGCGTCTCTGCAAAAGCTAAAAGACTTTCTAGAAGGCAGGTACTCTACTCTCGTCCACTTCCCACTTTGGTGCATCGGCATTGAGTAATCTAAGGCGACGCCGTTTGAGAGCATCCTTGTTGGGCCTTGAAGCTCTATCTCTCGGGAGATAGACTTGCCTACCCTCAAGCTCACCATAGCTTGTCTCCTTCAGGCGCGAGTGGATGAGCACTCTCATTGTTCTTTCATCGATCGCTAGCAATCTAAGATCGAAGAGGGTGTGTATGTCTGCTCTCAAAAGGAGACCGTTTTGAGGATGATTGGTCTCCGGGCCTCGGAAGGGATCAATATGTGCTGCTTGAAGAGCTTCTTTGCCAGACCAGCCCGTGATTGCACACTTATGATTATAGGCTTCGAGAAGGTTCTCTCGGAACGCGGGTTGGCCTTGCCGTTGAGCAATGGATGCGACGGTCCGTTTTCTTGCATCTTTATCGTTGTGGGGCTCGAAATAGTAGCTTTTCTCCAGTGACTGTTGTTGTT
>DAEN01000007.1 GCA_002495315.1 Thaumarchaeota archaeon UBA141 | reverse complement strand
GATATTGATCATTCCCTTTTCCTGTACCCCCATGGGCAACTGCGTCGGCCCCCAACTCTTCGGCGAGCTGTGCTTGTTTAGAAGCTACCAATACTCGAGTCATCGAAGTGCCCACAGGATAACCATTGTAACTGCCGTTGGCCTTGATACATTTGTGCACATAGTCTTTCACAAATTCTTCTTTTGCATCAATGAAATGCAATTGGAGACCAAGCTTCTTAGTGCGCTCTCTTGCCAGTGCAATCTCTGCCTCTCCTTGTCCTACATCTAACAGCAGAGGAACTACTTCCTTGTAGCCATATTTTTCCTTTAGGAGTATAGCTACTGCAGTTGAATCCAGGCCCCCGGAAAAGGCAGACACTACTATTCTTGTATTTTTGGACAATTCTAATTCTTCCTTACCCCTTACGTGCCGCCCAGATATCTCTTAACTCTTTTAGACAAAATATCGAGGAACCCCTCAAGCCGATCGACTTGAAGATTGTAGCTTGTCCTGTGTTGATCGAGAATTTGTCTTCGGTCACCAAGCATTCTCTTGACCTCGCCAATGGAAGGACTTCCGAGCGATCTTCTACGTTCTATTGAGAGATGCGGATTGAAAACTTTCTTTAGTTGTTCAGGTTTCATTCTGATCTGTTTTCCAAGAACCTTTCTTGCAGTAGAGGAAATTTCATTCGCTGAGAGTCTATTAAGCGCAATACCTTTCTTTACAGAAGTTGCTACAAGCTGTCCCACCATCTTGTGACTCTCCCGAAAAGTGAACCCGAAATCAGTTACAAGCGTCTCGGCCAGGTCAAGCGCCAGAGCATGACTATTTTTTGCTTCCCCATCCAAGCGAACTTCATCAACTTTTAGCGTGGCGAATGCGCCCTTCATGATCTCGAGAGAAGACAATACTGCGGTGAAAGCAAAATGAATGGCAGGTTTCATCTCCTGTAAATCACGGTTGTACCCCGTCAACAGGCCCTTGGTGAGACTGAACAAACCCATCATATGCCCCTGGACTATTCCAGCCTTTCCACGAACCAGTTCTATTGTGCACGGGTTCTTCTTCTGTGGCATTATACTCGATGTGGAAGCATATTCGTCGGCTAATTCCACATATCGAAATTCGGAGCTGGACCAGAGAATGAGATCCTCAGCAACTCTACTGAGATTTGTTGCAATTAGAGCTAAGATAGCTGCACATTCTAGTATAACATCGCGTGAGCTAATGCAATCAATGCTATTCTCAACTAGCCCATCGAAGCCCAGCAAAGTAGCGGTGCGGTTTCTGTCTATTTTCATACTAGTACCCCCAATGGCTGCTGCCCCAAGCGGCGACATGTTCACGCGCCGGTAGAGTTCCTTCAGTCGTTCTAGATCGCGAAGGAAGATGTCAGCCTGACAGAGCAAATAGTGACCAAAAGTCCCAACTTGTGCATGCTGAGTATGAGTATACAAAATGTTAACTGTCGTCGCATGAATTTCGGCCTTGTCCAACAGTTCTTCGACGAATTGTAGTATCCCTTTCGACAGGCAATTTATCTCTGTCCTCATACGCATTCTAATAGCCACAGAAACCTGATCATTCCGCGAACGACCAGTATGGATTTTTCCTCCAAGTTCATCGCCAACTTTTTGCGTGATCGAGGATTCTATGAATTCGTGGATGTCTTCAAAGTCCGTTGTGTTAGATGGAGGATAGTTCGGAAGGAGAGCTTCGAGAGCACGTAAGATCTCTTTTAGCTCTTTCTTCTCAAGAAGACCATTCTCGTGGAGCATTATCTCGTGTGCTTCTGTGCCTAGAATATCGTCTTTGTAGATCCACTCATCGTCTTTCAATGAGGACATGAAAGCTGCTGCTTCTTTCTGAGCGGGACGTCCCAACCTAGATCTGTATATTCCCTTCTTCAAACTTTTCACCTATCCGATACAGTCCTCGTACCCATAAGTCTAATTCGAGTAGCCTATAATCCTTCATCCCAGTAATGAATCTTACATTCTTCTTGCGTTTGCATCGAAGAGTATTTGAAAGTTAAATAACTCGCGAAACAATTGTAATCTAGTTGTCCCACAGACTTGCTTACCTGAATGGTTCGTTCATACCAGAGACCGAGATGAAGATCTCTCTGTTGGATCGAGGCTTCGTTCATGGCGATGCGGTATTCGATGTTACTAGGACCTTTGGACATAAACCATTCAAACTCCATGATCACATACAGAGACTTTATCGATCTCTCCAGTATCTTAGAATAGATCCGAAGATTACAGCTGAAGAAGTTGAGGGCATTAGCCTGGAGGTACTAAATCGTAACCTCCCCCTTATCAGCCAAGACGAAGACTGTACGATCACACAACGGATCTCACGTGGTTCGTCCCTCAATCCTGTCTTGGAACCGGGTCCTCCGACTGTAGCCATCTACAATCAGCCCATATCATTTTACTTTGCAAAATACTATAACTCAGGGGTCAACTTACAAACATCAACGGTACGGAGAATTCCCTTCGAATCGCTTGATCCAAGAGCCAAGACGCAGAACCGCTCAAACAATGCCTTGGCTGAAATGGAAGCAAAGCTCCGGGATAGCGAAAGTGTGCCTCTAATCCTAGATATTGATGGAAACATAGCGGAGAGCGCTGTTGCCAATTTCTTCCTTGTCTCTAATGGCGTAATCAAAACCCCGTCGGTCGACAACTGTCTAGAAGGGATTACCCGGAACACGGTAATTGAGCTTGCACAAAAGCTCTCCATTCCAGTAGAGGAGAAGCATCTGCAACTCTACGACGCATATACCGCAGACGAAGCTTTTCTTACCACCACTAGCTATTCGGTCCTTCCAGTAAAGAAGATAGACGGTAGAGAGATTGGAAAAAAGACTCCAGGCCCTGTCGTTCAGTCGCTTACTGAGGCATGGAGTGATATGGTTGGCGTGAATATCGTCGCCCAAGCAGAAAAGCTCGCAACTCCTAGAAAGGATACTCCAGGTGGCTAGATTGAACCGCAATTACTAGATAATTAAATTCCACTAAAAGAGTACACAGCACCCCTTATAGTAACTGGGGTCAAGAAGATCAGTTGTAGATTACATCATGGCCGAGGTCAAGCTTCTAAGGTGCCGCGAATGCGCCAAGGAGTATCAACCCTCACTCAAGTATGTCTGTGAGGAGTGTTTTGGCCCACTTGACGTTGTCTACGATTACGAAAAGATAAGCCTCAGAAGAGAGGATTTTAGCGAGCGACCGAAATCTATCTGGCGGTACTTTGAGCTCCTACCCATTGCTAACTCATCCAACATCGTCAACCTAGAGGCCGGATACACCCCTCTACAGAAGAGTGTAAGACTGGCCGAACAAATTGGACTAAAAGAATTGTATATCAAGAACGACACAGTGAATCCAACTTACTCTTTCAAGGATCGGCCAGCAGGTATCGGAGTCTCAAAAGCCGTTGAATTACAGTTAGATGCGGTTGGATGCGCTTCGACAGGCAACTTGGCAGGCGCTACAGCTGCATATGCTGCAAGGGCTGGAATTCCTTGCTTCGTCTTCATTCCGCATGATATTGAAAAAGCGAAAGTCACGCAAGCTCTAGCTTATGGTGCCAAGATTCTGTCTATTGAAGGAACCTATGACGACGCTAATCGACTTGCAGCGCAAGCAGCCGAGGCGTACAGGTTAGGCATAGTCAATATCAACATGAGACCATACTATACAGAAGGCTCGAAGACGCTTGCCCTTGAAGTCTCAGAACAACTCGGTTGGCAGGCACCAGATCATGTAATCATCCCTGTTGGCAGCGGAGCCATGTTACACTCGATCTGCAAGGGCTTTGAGGAACTTGTCACGATTGGCCTCCTCGATGAAGTAAAGACCAAGATCACGGCTGCCCAGCCCAGCGGATGTGCACCAATAGTTGACGCTTTCAAGCGCGGTGAAACCGAAGTTACTCCAGTAGAATCACCAAATACTATTGCCAAGAGCTTAGCTATAGGCGAGCCGGGCGACGGATTTTATGCGCTAAAGAAGATACGTGAATATAGAGGATATGCAGATGATGCAACCAACCAGGAAATTATAGAAGCAGTCCTGCTCCTGGCAAGGACCGAAGGAATATTCGCAGAGCCGGCAGGAGGTGTACCAATAGCTGTATTGAAAAAACTAGTCGAGGATGGAAAGATCGATCGGAACGAAAAGGTTGTCTGCTACGTCACTGGTAACGGATTAAAGACTCCGGAGCTCTTGACGGAAGACCTTCCAACGCCATCTATCGTAAAACCAGAGGTTCGGGCCCTTGCACCCCTGATCCAGAGGTGACACATATGGCTGAGATCGAAGTATTGCTTCCCGGGGTTCTAACCCGAGGGACTGGCCCAAAAAGAGTAAAGGCTCAGGCCTCCACACTAGGCGAGCTTGTGGAAGTCCTTGCGCGGGACAAAGAAGCTGAAGTTTCCCGTCTGCTGGACGATCAAGGGAAGCTAAGACGTCTTCTCAACGTATACGTCAATGGAAAGAACGTACGACTTACTGGCTCCTTAGAAACGGTCTTAAAAGATGGTGATGAAGTCTCAATTCTTCCAACAGTAGCAGGTGGGTGATTAGCGTTTGTCCCTAAGTGAAGAGGAAGAAGAGCGTTATTCAAGACAGATTGTCTTGGATGACATTGGTTACAAGGGTCAGATACGTCTACGTAAGAGTAAGTTCTGCGTCGTCGGAGTAGGAGGATTGGGGACGCATATAGCTACCAGTCTCACAACTATGGGCGCAGGACTAGTACGAATCGTAGACCGTGATATTGTTGAGTTGTCTAATCTGCATCGACAGCCCCTATATGGAGTATCTAACTTAGGCTATCCAAAAGTCGAGGCCGCTGCAGCAAGACTCCAGCAGTTAAATCCAGACGTTCAGGTTGAGACGGTCCCGTCTACCATCAATTCGTCGAATGCCGCGGATATCATTAATGATTGTGATGTTGTAGTAGACGGTCTCGATTCCATTGAGGCTCGTTATGCGCTAAATGCCGCTTGTGTAAAACTAGAGATACCATATGTCTATGGGTCTGCCATAGAAACAATGGGGTCAGTAATGACAATCATTCCAAATCAGACACCCTGCGTTCAGTGTGTGTTTCCAAACCTCCGCGATGACGAGCTACCGAAGTGTGGAGTCGATGGCGTAAATCCCTCAATCCTCTCGCTAGTATCTAGCATCGAGGTATCAGAAGCTGTTAAGATAGCCCTTGGAAATAGTCCAAGTTTAGCTGGACGGCTTTTGCTTGCAAACTTGCACGATATTTCGTTTGACATTGTGGATCTAAAAAGGGCCGATGCTTGCAGTATTTGTGGCCCATCACCGACTCCCGAGTTAGTTATCAGTAACCCGAAGTTCGTTGAGGACATCTGCGGTCGTGATGGAGGAAAAAGGGTCTTCGTCTTGACGCCCAAAGAGAACTTGGGAATAGAAATGTCAATACTCGGCGAGAAAATCCGAAACTCAGGCCGTAATATCAAAACACAAGGAGCTCTCGGTATTACTTTTCATCATAATGATCGCGTCAGTGTAAGCGTTTTATCCAGTGGAGTAACAATAGTCGTAGGCACAAATGTAGAGGAAGAAGCCATAGAAATTTTCAGGACATCAATTCTCGAACCGTTGCAGATATCATGGAGTCGTGTCAATGAAGTCGAGCCCAGATTGGTAAAGTCCTAAGCCAATATCAAAACACTTGCAAGAGCCATCTAGGCAGTCAAGCACGTCTTTCTTGACTAGATCTTTTCAGTATCGTTTGTTCCTTTTGCCGGCTTTCTGAAGTATCTCTTTGGCACGGTCGAGTCTGACTTTCCTCTCTTCAACCATCTTCTGGGCAACTATGTCAATTAAATCTCCGGAAGCCCCAGCGGTAACAGCCACATTTCTTGCGTGGAGCTTCATGTGACCTCGCTGAATCCCTTCCACAGCAAGTGCTCTAAGAGCACCAAGATTCTGGGCTAGACCTAAGGCAACCATGACTTCCTCCAACTCAGTGGCAGACTTGACCCCTAGGATCTTTACAGCAGCCTTTGCTACTGGATGTACAGCCGTAGCCCCACCAATTAGTCCTACAGCCATCGGCATTTCGATGGAGCCCACTAGATCGCCATTACGATTCTTCTCCCAAGTTGTGAGTGGAAGGTAAGTCCCTGTTCGTGAGGCGTATGAATGAGCTCCTGACTCTAGCGCTCGGGTATCCTGTCCCATTGCCAGAGCAGCAGCTATAACTCCATTCATTATGCCCTTGTTGTGCGTGGCACATCGAAAGGGGTCAGACGCCGCAAACTGATAAGCTCGAATCACGCCATCGACAACTTCTTCACCTTCAAGCGATTCTTTTGAAAAGATTGCTACCGCGCGGGCTAACCGTCTTGTAGCCAGATTTGAAATAATACGCAACAGAACTCTTCCTCCCGAGATCTTTTCTATCAATGGAGCAACCGCTTCAGCCATAGTATTGACGGCGTTCGCACCCATAGCGTCGCGGCAGTCTACATGTAATTCAGTAATCACCATGGATCCACTAGGTGTCTGTATCACTTTTGCATCTAGATCTTTTGCCCCCCCACCGACCGACACCAGCATCGGATCCTGTTGGTTGGCTTTGTCAAGAATTTCCGTCTTAGATGAGAGGATCTTAATCCGTGCTGCATATGGATCTTTGATGTCTACAGTTTGTATCTGTCCGATCATAACGGGCTGAGTGCTAGAAGTCGAGAAGCCGCCCTTCATCCTTGCCATCTTGGCAGCGTTGCTAGCGGCTGCAACAACAGAGGGTTCTTCGATGGCCATAGGGACTAAATAATCTCGTCCGTTTATCAAAAAATTAGTCGCTATTCCAAGAGGAATGGTGATCCCTCCAATGACATTCTCAATCATGCGATTAGCTCGGTCGATCTCTAGACTCCCTACGGTAGAGATAGCAGAAGCTTCATCTTTTGTAAGGGATGTGAGCTTCCTGACAATACGCAATCGTTCTTCAGGTGGCTGCTTGTAAAAACCGCGAAGTTCTGAGCTTCCTTTCATAGTTGCGACCTGGTTTCCAGCACATTTCAACCTATTTAATGAAATCTACTAGATCATTGGCCATTTCGAGGCCGCATACTTTGAGAGTCCAGATCGTTCAGTCAGATCTTTGGCGGCATCTTCTACTTTTGCCAGAATATCTTTCTCGTCTGCAGTCAGGATTTTCTGATCCTGCATTACCACCTTTCCGTCAATTATTACTGTCTCCGCACTATTACCACTGGCTGATTGAACTAGATTAGAGATCGGATTCAGGACAGGGACCCAATCTACTCTTGTTGCATCCCAGACGACGAGATCAGCACGTTTCCCAGGTTCTAGAGATCCAACCTCTCCTTCAGAATTCAGGGCTCTGGCGGCCTTTACTGTGGCCATCTCCAGGACCATCTCATTAGTCATCACTGTTGGATCAAGAGCAACATCACGATGTCCCACCGCGGTAAGATACATCGCGCGGACCATATCACCCGAGTTCGACTCACCAGCGCCATCGTGACCTAGACACACAGTGATTCCTCTCTTTATGAGTTCAATCAATCGTCCTGTTTGAAGAGAGCCCAGGGCCAATCTAGCATTAGTAGGAGTGTGAACTACTTTCACATCATGCTTTCGAAGCATTTCAATCTCTTCGTCAGTGGCCCAGTTTACTCCAATCGCAAGCAGGTTTGGGCCCAGAATTCCTGCCTTTTCATATCGCTGGATTGGTGTTAGTCCATCGAAGATCTCTTTATGAAAATCAGTCCAGTAATGAGATGCTGCTATGTGTGATATTACACCAACACCGCGTTTATCGGCCAATTCTTTTACAGCGTGACCCAATTCACTCGTTGTCGAGCGTTCTGTACGAAGCGAAAACCATGCTTTAATTCTCCCTCCCGAATAACCGTTATACTTTGTTACGAATTCATCTCCTGCTGCAAGAGCCTTTTCTGTTGATTCACGGAGGGCTTCTGGGACAGGTTGGACGCCTGTATGAATATCGATCAATGAACGTGACAAAATAGCACGCATTCCCATCTCCTCGACCGCTTTGACTGCCTCATCGAGGTGATATCCACCGGGATCCATAATGTGGGTAGTTCCACATCTAATAGATTCTATGAGACATGCCTTTGATGCTAAGAAAGCCTCCTCAGAATTTAGTGATGATTCATAAAGCCAGTGCCTAGGAACGGCAGAGGGAGCGAAAACCCCGTCTGTGAGGCCTCTAAGCATCTGTTCAGTAATATGACAGTGTGCATCAATTAGGCCTGGAGTAACAACTTTCCTGCGTGCATCAATCCTAATATCAGGATGCTCGTAATCCCTTTTCAGAACTTCGGTCTTTCCCACATCAGCAATTAACCCATTTTCAACAGCTATAGCACCGTCACGAAATATTCGCCGTTCAGGGTCCATGGTGATGAGAAAACGGGCATTTTCAACAAGAATAGTCACCATACTGCTTGATTTCAGCAATGTTGTATAAGAATAGTAGCCCAAGATGGCGGAGAGAAAGCAAAGTTCTTGGCATCCTAATGAGGGATCGACTAAGTATTCCTTTTCCCTTCACTGCTCGACTTGCCGCCATCCTACAGAGTCTGGTTAATCAGAGTGTCTTTTTAGAATCCATTAATCTCTCTTCATCAGACCTTAGTCAATGCTCAAATTCGTACCCGGGGCACCAGCACTTCTTGCCGATGAGGGTCGCAATCCCACCTTGATTGTGTCCGACCTTCACTTAGGCTTTGAGAAGTCCCTTGCTGAACGGGGCCTGATCCTTCCAACCCAGACATTTCGTTTGTTAGAACGTCTGAAACTCCTAGTTGTTCAAAACGACGTTCGTCGAGTTATCTTCTTAGGAGATGTTAAGCACGGAACGTCGAAGATCCTATTACACGAGTGGTCAGACGTCTCGTCCTTCTTCACCAAGCTCCTTGAGATCGTCGATAGAGTTGAGATCGTACCGGGAAATCACGATGGGGGGATCGAACCTCTTCTTCCTCGTGGAGTACGCCTACATTCAGTGAAAGGCTATGCAATGAGTCTCCGCGAGAGAACTATTTTCTTGATGCATGGACATACATGGCCTGCGGTCGAAGGTTTTGCTGCCAAAGAATTAGTGATGGGTCATCATCATTTTGTCTTTGAAGCACGTGACTCTTCAGGACTAAGAATGAGAGAACCAGTATGGGTCATCGCTCGATGGAATCCGGCCAAGGTTGCTACGTCCTATCTGACTGCGGGGAAAAAGAAAACCAAAGGGGACCCGATTCAGGCCTTTCATAGCATATACAGTGTCATGGTAGGCTCACCTCAGATAATTGTACTACCGACGTTTAACCCCATGCTAGCTGGCACTCCTATCAACTCTCCTTCACATCAAGAACACATTGGTCCGCTCTTTCGATCCAAAGCGATTGATCTACCTAATGCAGAACTCCACCTATTAGATGGAACTTATCTTGGTAGACTCTCCTCTCTAGCATCACGGTGAAGAACCCAACTATTTCTCAAACAAATCCGGCACCCGTCTCCTAGATCGTTGTGGTGTTCCAGCCATATGATATAGAGATCCTATCGTATAGCTCTTTGGCTCCCCTGCAGTGCCTTAAGAACGGCCTCGGGAGTCAGTGGTAGTTCTCTGATTCGTACCCCAGTAGCGTTGTAAAGTGCATTGGCGACCGCCGGGGCTGGAGGGCAAATGGGTAGCTCTGACAAGCCTTTGGCCCCAAACGGACCCGTAGGTTCAGGGTTCTCCACAAGAATAATCTCTGCTCTGGAAGCATCTAAACCGCTGAACATCTTGTAATCAGCTAAATCAGTAGCGTGAGGCTGCCCTGCCTCGTCAATTTTAAGATGTTCGGAAAGACAAAAACCAAACCCCTGAGCAAGGGCGCCCTCGATCTGCCCCTCAGCATTCGCCGGGTTTATTGCCTTGCCTACATCATAAATTGCAACACTTCGGATGATTCTAATTCTTCCAGTTTCACTATCTACTTCGACTTCGACAAATTGTGCTCCCGATGGACATGGGATATGGTCAGATATCTGTGTCTGGTAGCTCAATATCGGTCTCCCAGGTGCCGCGAATTGACTTTTCCTAGCGATCTCGGCAAAGGTCGTGCTACGGTTGGGGTCATGTTCGACAAAGACCTTCCCCTCCTTAGCTTGTAGATTTTCGGCTTTCGAGTCGAGTATCTTAGCTGCCACTTCCATCATTTGCTGCTTCATTGACTCAGCAGCAGCTTTCACCACACCGCCTACAATGTAGGTTACTCGGGTGGCATGTGTAGGAGCATCAACTGGGGCTACATCCGTATCAGCGTAAGAGAATGATACATCCTCAAGATGTGCACCCAATACCTCTGCAATTATTTGTGTGAGAATCGTATTTTGACTACCACCCTGATCGATTGTTGACAACGTTACCTCGACTATGCCATCAACTCCCAACTTCATCATCGCTCCAGATACTTCGAGACTTCCTCCTGGCTTTCCGATGATGCCGCTGCCATGCATAGGCATACAAGCCAGTCCAACGCCGCGTAGGAGAGTTCCAGATTTCCCGTTCGAAGGTTTTGACAAGCCGGCCCATCCAAATTTCTCAGCCCCGCGGCGTAGGCACTCCTCAAAGCCATATCCCGTTATGACTGTCCTTCCGTCAGTACGCGGATTTGGTTCTCCGTTCCTCCAAGCATTCTTTATCCTGAGATCTACCGGATCGATACCAAGCTCTTGGGAGATCTCGTCTATATGCTGTTCTACACCGAGGAGTCCTTGTGGCCCGCCATATCCCCGGTATGCACCAGCAGGTGGACTATTCGTGTACGCAATTAAATTCTCAAATACGCTATTGGTCGATCTGTAAGAAGACAAGAAAGCTGAAGCTGCAACACCGCACACAGAAGCTGCATGGTTTGTGTGAGCCCCAGCGTCAGCCAAAACTTTGCAGTACCGTGCAGTAAAGGTTCCATCTCTTCGTAGACCACTCCTAAGCTCCATTACAGTCGGGTTACAGGATGTTGTGAGAAACTCCTCCTTTCTGGAAAGCTGTATTCTTACAGGTTGACGAGCTTTCAATGCAAGCATAACGCAGAGGGGTTCCACAGGATTCATGTCTAGCTTGGAGCCAAAGGCGCCTCCAATGTAGTTCGGTCTTACGACCCTGATCTTCCGTAGTGGAATTTCTAGGACTGTGCTAAGTCGTTCGCGTAGGCCATGGATCATCTGCGTAGAAGAGTGCACTACAAGATTCCCTAAACTGTCAGGGATACACAAGCAGACATGAGTTTCTAGGGGGAATTGGTTTGCACGGTGAGTTCGATATGTACCTTCGAAAATATGGTCAGCCTCTTTGAAACCCAACTCAATATCCCCCCACCCCCTTTTATTGCTCGCGGCGAGGTTACTTTTCGGAGGATGAATGAGTGGACGACCCTCTTTCAAGGCGCCTTCAGGGTCAACTATCACGGGAAGATCCTCATATTCGACTGTGATGAGTTCCAAGGCCTCCTCGGCTATTTCGGTAGATGTAGCAGCCACCGCGGCCACTTCATCACCAACATACCTGACTCTGTCTTCGAGGACTAGACAGTCCCTGACTTGAGTAGGAGAATACGGGTCCACCCCTATTTTCGGATGATATGGGACTTTTGGAAAGTCCGTCCAAGTGACAACTGCAGCTACCCCAGGATATTTCTCAGCTCTTGATGTGTCGAGTCTAACTATTCTAGCGTGAGGTCGTGGACTCCTGAGAATCTTGCCGTGCAGCATCCCAGCCACTCTTATTTCAGCAGGATAGCCTATCCCCCCTCTGATCTTCTCTAGACCGTCTACATTGTGAATACTATGGCCTACGAAGTCGAGCTGTTCTGTCATCTGTAGTCAAGGGCCAGCTCCGGGGTTAATGAAGACTTTCCGCAATGTTAATACCATCAACCTAGAACTCATGTCCCGAGTTAGCCATCGGGCTACGCAGCTTGGGAGACCCATAGCGCATCCAGACTGGAAATAGAACGCCTAAATATTGACGTGCGCAGCGACGGCAGGTAGATTACAAAAGAATAGCGAGGCCGCGTGAGACTTCTATGTGTCAAATAATAGGAATAACCAAGGATAAATTTGGCCGTTTTCTCCAACTTGCGAGAGCAGTGAGGACATTAGCCCCTGCGAGGCGTCTGTGAGCGAGATCTTGAGTTCTGAGCTCTCTCTACTGCAAAGAGTGATCACTGAGCTATGAAGTTACTTCTCAGAAATGCCAAGTACATACTCACGCTCGATCCACAAAGACGAATCTTAACCAATGGTAGCATTAGCATTGATGAGGGTCGAATAACAGATGTCGGAAAATCTGATGATGTCTTGGCGCGTCAAAAGGGAGAACAGTTTGAACGGGTAATCGACTGTAGTAGACGTCTTCTTATGCCAGGTCTGATCAACACTCATGCACACCTACATGAGAACCTGGTCAAAGGACTCTTCCCAGATAATATAGACACCACAACTTGGACGCTAGAATGGGCCTATCCATATTTCCACACTATTGAACCCCGAGATGAATACGCAAGCGCCCTTCTAACTAGTCTTGAGATGCTTAGATCTGGAACAACCAGCTTCATAGAGAGCGGTGTAGAGTACATGAAGGAAGCATTAGAAGCTGTAAAGAAAGTCGGCATACGAGCAGCTCTCTCACGCCTAGCAATGGATCGCCCTCCGTTGAATCCCCCACATACGTGGCCCACAGATCTGGTCGACAAGTTATATTACGATTCAGCAGAGAAGGCACTAGCAGATCAAGAGACTGCCATTCGCCTGTGTAAGGAAGAGGGTACAGACAGGACGATTGGATGGGTTGCATTGATTGGAAAACGAACTTGTACCAAAGAGCTCTATGTTGGCGCTCTAGAGCTCTCTCAACGCTTAGGCGTCGGGTATCACTTTCACATGGCCTCCTCATTAGAAGAGGCCGTTGCGACAGAGAAAGAAGTTGGGTGTTGGCCTATCACTTTTTTGGAAAACATAGGCGCCCTTGGAGATAATGCTGTGATAGCCCATGCTGTAGCGCTAAAGGATGATGAAATTGACATATTGCGCAGACGTGGAGTCAAGATTAGCCACTGTCCAGGAAGCGCTTTGAAGCTGGCGAAGGGAATGACAAAAATCGGCAAGTTCCCAGAAATGCTAGATGCTGGAATTACAGTTGGACTAGGGTGCGATGGGGCCTGCTCCTCAGGTAGCATGGACATGGTCCGTGAAATGTACCTAGCCGCCACTGTTCATGGCGATGCACGTATGAAAGCGTCAACCATTGGAGCTGAAACGGCTGTCGAAATGGCTACAATACATGGAGCAAGAGCCATGGGCCTCGATAACGAGATCGGGTCGCTTGAGGTTGGAAAGAAAGCAGACATGATAGCCTTTAACCTTCAGCAAATCTCTCTGACACCACAACACGATATTGTCAGTAATCTTGTTTTCTCGTCGAACGGCCAGAACGTAGACACTGTACTTGTTGACGGTGAAGAGCTGGTTGTAGATGGAAAGATAGTTACTGTGGACGTCCAAGAAGTAATAGAGGAGACGTTGATACGGGCTCCCGAGGTAGCCAGAAGAGCCTCCCTAACAAGGGACAGCCGGTGGCCTGTCTCCTAATTTGCTCGCGCACGTAACCAGTCCACGTATCCGGATAATGCTCGCTTCAGGTCGTATTCCGGTGAGTAATCCAGCTCTCTTTTTGATCTGTCCAGATTGTAAGCCCTAGCGGGAACTATAGGCAAAGTTCCCAGTGATATTGATGCACCTGGTATGAGATCCTTGACGATCTCGACCATCTCTGATATATGATAGACTCGCCCCATCCCAATATTGAAAAATCTCTCAGTAAGTCCCTCTTTCTTCCCTGCTAAGAGAAGAGCCCTTGCCGCGTCCTTCGAATAAAGCCATTCACCGTTGGTCACAATCGGCGATGGCTTTTCGATCTTTGCCTCTTCGCCTTTTAGTGGTTTCCCGATCATTTCTTTGAACAGTGGTCCCGTTGCTGTAAAGAGGGGGCCATTCCACGGGCCTAGTACGTTTGCAAATCGAAGGGCGACAAAGTCAAGTCCATGTTTGTTAAAGTAATTCGATCCTATGCTTTCGCACATGAGCTTTGTCATACCGTAAAGGCTCCCTGGCCTTACCGGGAAGTTTTCATCCATTGTTTCGCTGGTATTACCGTCACCATCACGCGAGTAAACCCCAATTGTACTGGTAAAGACGACGCGTCTTACATCCATCTGTCGCGACGCCTCAAGGATGTTTGTAAAACCTTCAACATTAATCCTCAATCCAGCATAAAGATTCTGCAGTAAAGCTGCTGGAAGTAATGCGGCTGTGTGTACTACAGTGTCTACTTCTTGTTCACGTATTATGCTCAAAAGAAAAGGGAGATCTAGAATATCACCCCGAACTATCGTTATCTTATTTGTATCAACTATCTCTGAGATATCAGCTGGCCTTGGTGCAATATCATATAGTATGACCTTGTCCCCTTTGTCTACAAACAGTTTTGCCGTTTGAGCTCCAATAAGACCCGAGCCTGTAATCAGAATTGACATCAGTTAGAATGTTACTTCTGTTTACTATTAAATCTTGAAGTCTCTTAGGGATCACAAATGTGATTCCATCACTCTTAAATCGTTACAGCTACTGCCACGAATCAAATGGGCACATCTACCGAGATCACACTCAGGCCAATAGGATATGTTAAGTCCAAAGCTAGATCTGAGGGCGTTGATAAAAAGAGGATTTCCGAAATTGTTATCGATGAAACAATTTCTCCCGCACTCGAAGGTGTGGATGCATTTTCTCACATCTTCGTACTCTATTGGATGCATCAAGTACCGGTTAAGGAAAAGCGCAAACTAAAGGTAAGTCTGGGCAGGGGACTAACCCCCCGCGGTGCGTTTGCGAGTCGTACAGAAAAACGTCCTAATCCAATAGGACTTACTCTAGTCCAGTTGAGAGAAATAAGAGAAAATGTCGTTAGAGTTAAGGGCCTTGACGCAGTAGATGGAACTCCTGTTCTAGACATCAAGCCGTTCGAGAGTGCTGACTTCGCAAAACGCGCTACGTCCCCAGAATGGTGGCCTGAGATCGAACTCTAGGAAAGTTCATCATTGTTTACGTTGAAGTCGATCTACGAACTTTCGTATACGATCCACTCCGATAGTGATCTGATCAATCGTATTAGTATAGGAAAGTCGAACGAAGCCCTCGCCTTGCACGCCGAAGGCACTTCCTGGGATAGACGATACACCTACCTCGTCCAACAAGGCCATAGAAAAGTCACCTGATAGAACGCCGAGCTCCGTAATCCGAGGGAAAGCGTAAAATGCACCAGTGGGAGTAACACAGGTAAGTCCATCAATCCCATTAAGCTCCTTCGTAATCAAATTCCGCCGAATTCGATACTCCTCGACCATCTCGGTTACGCAATCCTGGGGACCAAGGAGAGCCGCCACTCCAGCCTTTTGGGCGATTGAATTTGCGCAGGCGTTAGCATAGAGATTCATTCTGGCCACGTTAGCTGATATCTTTTCAGGCGCCACCACGTAACCAATCCTCCAGCCGGTCATGGCATAGGTCTTCGACAAAGAGTTCACAGCTATAGTACGTTCCCTCATTCCATTGATATTCATCATATGGATAGGCGATTCTTCGTAGATTATCTTTTCATAGACTCGATCATCTAGCAACATCAGATCCTCGTTCACCAGAAATTCAGCAATGCTCCTGACATCACGAGAGCTAGCAGTAGAACCGGTCGGGTTATTGGGAGAATTTAAGATCATCATCTTGGTCTTAGCACTCTTATTTCGGCGCAAATCTTCTACGTCGAGCCGAAAACCGTTCTCTGGACGCAATGCGTACGGCACTGGAACGCCTCCTGCCATTCGAACGCATGGATCATAGTGCGGCCAAGAAGGATCAGGAATCAAAACTTCTTCGCCGGGGTTTATGACAGATAGGATTGTAAGACTGATAGCAGAGGCGGCGCCAGAGGTTATCACCACTTCTCTTTCTGGATCTACACTCAAGCTATCGTCTTTCTTCATACGATCTGCTACAGCTTCTCTTAGCTCCAGGATCCCTGAACTTGAGGTATAGTGAGTATGTCCGTCGTCGAGTGCCCGTTTGGCCGCCTCTTTGATGTGTTCGGGTGTTTCGAAGTCTGGCTCACCCAGCTCCATTCGGACTACGTTCTTCATGGTCTGAGCTTTCTCAAAGATGGAGCTGATCCCCGAAAGTGGCATTTCTTTGGTCCTTTTTGCTAGCCCGTCGAACAAGAAGATCACTTTCTCGAGGATGTTATAAAAATCCGCGAAGACCATCCGGCATTAATACGTAGCACGTGTGGACAACGGCAGCAGACCCAATGGACCGAACCTTCGAAACATCCCGTAAAGAACCAAGAGCAAAGTCCAATGCCTCAACTATACCAGTGATGAAAAGGATAGGATTTGCAGTGGCCTTCATGGGAGTTTTCATGTCTGCCCTGGATTCCAGAATCCTGATTGTTTCAATTCCCACAATAGTAGCAGACCTCTCCGCAGATACAGCAACAGTTGTTTGGGTGAGCGTAAGCTACCAGCTTGTCCTCACCATCTTCTTGTCATCAGCTGGAAGGATTGGTGATCTCTATGGCCGAAAGAGAATTTTTGATTACGGATTTCTACTGTTCATAGTTGGCTCTGCTCTTTCTGCCCTTGCTCAGAATGGCCTTCAGTTGGCAAGTTTTAGGGTCGTCCAGGGATTAGGCGGCGCCATCCTCGTCGCTACTTCAACGGCCATGATCACAGATCTAACCCCCAAACAGAAGCTCGGGAGGATGCTGGGGATCAGGTCTGCGATCTGGGCCAGTGCAGCTATGGCTGGACCAGTTCTAGGAGGACTGTTGGTGGCTACACTAGGATGGCGATCCATCTTCTACGTGAATATCCCGGTGGGGGGACTTGCGCTTTTGCTCTCAAGATGGAAGCTTCGAGATACTAATCCTGGTCATACGACCCATCGCTTCGACATTTTGGGTGCACTGACCTTCTCAGTTTCGTTGACAGCATTCCTTTTGGTACTCACACTTGGTGCTGACCTCGGATGGAATTCACCAAGCGTATTAGGCCTAATCACCACCTCTGTAATAGCAGGTACAGCTTTTGCTCTCCTGGAATTTCGTCACTCGATGCCCATGATAGATCCCAGACTATTCAAGATCAAGTCATTTTCGGTTGCCAATCTGGCAGCTCTCGTGCATAGCATTGCAATGTTCATGTTCATTTTTCTAATTGTATTCTTTCTCCAGCTTGTTCTAGGATATGATGTAGGTACTGTCGGTCTGGTTCTTTTCACAATCTGGATCTCGACTTCGTTGACTGCACCTGTCTCGGGCTGGCTTTCTGACAGATTTGGATCTGCACCCATAGCCACAACTGGCCTTATCATCAAGGCGGCAGTACTAATTCAGCTAGTCAATCTAGATGTTGGAGCCGATCTGACGTATCTAGTTTCACTTCTATTCATAATGGGAATAGGAAGTGGGTTATTCTTTCCCCCTAATACCCGCGCGGTCATGTCATCAGCTCCAGGGGACAAACGAGGGATAGCCTCAGGTGTCTTGACGACGATGCAGAATATGGGCATTGCCATCAGTCTGCCTCTCGGAGTCGCCATTCTGGCTACAGTCATCCCATACCCCACACTCACAGAAATCCTCCAGTCAGGAGTAGGAATTGGTGATCCAGCACTTTCCAATCTCTTCCGTGCTGGTCTCAGCCGCGTCTTCTTCCTCGGGAGCCTAATGATGCTGCTTGCAGCAGGGTCGACGCTTTTCTCCGGATTTCGGACAAATAGAACGAAATGAAAGGCAGTACAATATTTTGACGCGACTAATCAAGACGACGGACAAGAGAAGATTCAGGGAAACCTTCAGTCAGCGTCACAGTTATCGACGAGAAGAAACTTCGAGAAAACTGCTATGGTTGAACCCGTGAAATGTCCTTATTGCTTCTCAGAGTTTGAGGATCCTGAATCTCTGTCACACCACGTGGATCGTATCCATACAGGAAGTGGACTCCTGGAGGGCGATCGGCGCAAGTGGTAGATTGTATCTATCGATGAATAGTCATCACTCGATCAGAGAATAGATCTCGTTCTGGACAAAATCCATCAGCTCTTTCTCATCCAGGGCACTGAACACGGTAACTACTGCGGTTCGAGTTATACCTACCACATAACCGTAGTCCTTGGATTTGATCACGATATACCATATCTTACCGTGACTGAGGTATTCGGTATATAGGGTGCTATTGGCCAATTCACTACCGTAGAGAGAAAGCTTCCCTACATTTGGGATATCAACGTCATCGAAGAAGATTATTTTCGTGTCTTCAAAGTTTTTCTCGTGATACTGACGCAAGACCTCTGGGGAAATCCTTGCCTCCACAATTCCACCGACTCCGATAAAGAGGAGCTTGCTTAGTGCATTAGCAATATTGTTAGCACGTTCTTTCTTTTCCAAAACTGTCAACATGTTTCGATCACCATATCGGCTAAAGACAAATGGAGCCATGATAGTCTTTGGTGTTGCAACCTCTTTTCCTCGTTGGTTCAGGATAAGCACTGTATCCATCGAGAAAACTCCCTTTAGGGAATCAGAGGTAAGAGTGAGGTCACGTACCTCCTTCGTGAGAGTTAAGGTCTGATCCTGGAATTCGTATTCATCGTTCGAATTAAAATCACGAAGCTTGGTTGCTATCGTGTCCAGCTCCACCTCTTCCGTTAGGGTGAAGACCTTTCCAGCAAGCACCATTATTTACGTTCTTGAGGGCATAGTATAATACTCAAACTGTTTGGTGTAATCCACATTCCCATCACCTTGTCACGTGTTTGAAAAGCAAGACACTTGTCCTAAAATTCAATCATAGATCCACCGTCCACCTATGCATTCGATTACTATAATATCATAGATTCTGTCTCGAATGGAGTAGATCCTACGATGGAACAACGGAAGCCGCGAATAACTGAGCGCGATGTTAATCAGAGGCTGTCCACTCATCTGTCAGAAGTCATCCTAGAAAACTTCATGTCATACGAATATGCACGAATTCCCCTTCGCACTGGCATCAACATAGTCAGTGGACCCAACGGAGCTGGCAAATCCTCAATTCTCCTAGCAATCTCTGTGGCTCTTGGCCAAGTCTATACTGAGAGATCTAAGAGATTGAGCGACCTCATCCGCCGCGGGAAAGACATAGCTCGTGTTACTCTTATCTTCGACAACAATGTCAGAGACGGCAAGCGCCCTATTCCGTTCAGCCGTTCAGATATGTTCATGTTATCTCGATATCTCAAAAGAGACGGATCATATTGGTTTGAAGCAGATTACAAAGAAATCAGCAAAGCAGAAGTGGTAGAGCTATTCTCCCGTCTTGGAGTCAATCCGGACAACCCTCTGATCATCATGCATCAAGGCATGGTGGAAGAATTTGCAGTCACTATCCCTCAACAGAAGCTCAAGATGGTGGAAGAAGCAGTGGGTTTCCAAACGTACCGTGAAGACATCCTTTCTGCCAAAGGAAAATTGCATGGAGTATCCATCGAAGAAGCCACGCTAGGCCAAACCCTGGAGAGCGCGGAACATACGTTAGATTATTGGAAGAATGTGTACGAACGCTTTCTGATGAAGAAGACCATGGTAGAGCGAAAGCGACAGTACGAACGAGAACACGTGTGGGCACAAGCGATTCGATGGGAGAATAGTATCAAGAACCTTGATGAGAAGCATCTCGCGAAGGAGAAACAACTCACCAATATTTCAAAGAAGATTGAAAGAAACCAGCAAGGAACAGAAACCTTTCAGAACAAGCTTGGAAGTAAACAAACTGAGCTTCGCAAACTATACTTTTCACTAGTACGGCTTGAGAAAGACAAAGCGAGAAGTGAAACAACCGCGTCTCTACTCAAAGATCTTCTCAATCAATACGCTCGGCTAAGGAAGGAATTCCAAGGTCTAGCAGATAGTGGCAAGCCCCCTGATGAACTAGTCTATGCAGAAGATCAGTCAAGAAAACGAATAGATGAGTCTGATCGGCTAAATCATGATCTTGTAAATGAAATCCAGGGTTTGCAAGGTGAATTAGCCAAGGTAGACAAAGAGATAGACACAGGAATCGAAAAGCTTGTGAATTCCCGGATTGAAGAGGCAGTTCTAGCTCTGAGGAAGAAAGACTTGGAGACGGACATAAGAGATTTGGGACGTTCACTTAGCGATTCTCGTAACCAGCTCGAAATGTTAAGCTCAGAGATCGCAGGGTCTGGACCTAGGATCGAGACACAACGTAGTCCTAGCGAAATACTTGAGGAGATCCGCGTGATTACAGGACACCTTCTGACGTTGGGTGATATAGCTGATGATGCTGAGAAGATCTATACAGATTATGCCAGTACCTACGAAGAGCTGAAGGCGCGGTTAGTCCAGGTCTCCGACAACAAGAATCAGGCATTGAGTGAACTCGAAGGACGAAGCCAGGTCTGGCAGAATTCCATGGAACATCTTCTGGAAGAAGTTAATCCGATATATCAGGGAATTCTCTCACGAGTTGAGTCTACCGGGCTGATACGGCTCGTTCAGTCAGACGACATTGAAAAGGCAGGTCTGGAGCTTTTGGTTGGTTTCCGTGGGTCAGAAGCAACAGTGCTAGATGCCTATAGCCAGAGCGGCGGCGAAAGAAGCCTTGCAACTACTGCATTCCTTCTAGCTCTTCAACAAGGGGTAATATCTCCAATTCGCGCCGTGGATGAATTTGATGTCCACCTTGACCCTAGGAATCGCGAAGCAGTCTTTAGAATGATTTTCGAAAGCCTTCAGAAGTCACAGAGGACAGAGGGACAATACATCCTGATAACTCCGGGCCAGATAACTGTAGTGGATCCGAAGGTCAACATATTGTTGGTACAGAATGCCTATGGTAAATCCAAGACAAGGAAGGTTGAGAGCAGTGGGTAAGCAGAGGATCAAAACAGAGGACCTCCTGAGAGTAATCGAGCTATGTCGCGGAGTAGACCGGAGAAACGTGGATCCGTTCCAGGTTGATATCACTGAATCTTTAGAAAAACTGAAGGTCCTCCTTCCTGAATGGGAAAAGCTTAACGATCTACTGTTAGACGCCAAAGCTTTGAAGGAAATTGCACAAATCGTAAGGCTCCAAAGAGACTGGGTTAGTAGAAGAGCTTCGACATTGTACATAGACCCTGTTCTTGTCGAGCTCAAGATCAGGTTAGCGTCAGTTGATCAGCTTGCGGAAATATTGAACAACAATTATCACCCCATTGCAGGCATAGATCAAATCTCTCGCTCCCGATTCTCTCAGGCTGTGGAGTACTGGAATCAATTGCCCAGCATCGCAGATCGACCGAGCGGCCTAGGTGGTGTCGATCATGGCCTTTCCGATCCAGTAGATCTAGATGAACTTAGGGAGTTGAAAGTACTCTCTGACGAGGATTTCAGCCAGCAACTAGATCGTCTGCTTCTTGAGCTAAAGAAACGTTGTCCTCCTGGAGATCGAATTGATTACTGGAGCTTCATTCGTACAGAAGAATTCTCCACATCTGTCGTGCGAGCTTATCTCATCAGCTTCCTCATCAGCGAAGGATCCGTTCAATTGGAGAGTGACGCACTTTCAGAGACAATCTTTCTGTCACCCATTCCTGAAGACGCATCCGAACGCGGCCTTCGGAGGTCAGTTGTTGTCTCCATCGATCATGGTACATGGAAAGGAGGGAACAAGAGCTAAATGTCACATCAGGCAGAGGTAGACCGGCGGATCAAACGCGCAACACGATTACTCCTCATGCAGCGACCCAGAGCTCCGGGAGTCAAAGGTTGGGAATTGCGACGTGTTCTTGGAGCTGATTACGAGAAACTTCTCGAAGTTCTTGGTGTACAACTAGAAACGCTAGGTCTTCAAATCAAGAAGATCGATGAAGACGAAAGAGAGAAATCAGGTGAAGTTGCCGAGTCAGACAAATCTAGATTCTTTATTATTATGAAAGACTCGCCAACTCTTACTGAAGCTCTCTCCTCATCATGGCGCATCGACGAGCTAGCACTGCTTGCAGCCACGCTAGCCTATCTAATCTCCCGAGGTGGACGTGCACACCGCCGCGACTTGTCCGAATTGCTGAAATCAAAATTTCCCTCTTGGAAGCTCGCATTCACGATGGAGCGATTCGTTCGTCGCGGCTATCTTCTATTCGACAAGTCCAACGAAATGTACAAGGTAGGTTGGCGTACGAAGGTAGAAATCGACCAAAAGGGCCTCTTAAGTGTCCTTCTCGCGAAGCCCGGTACTGAGTAGAACAAGTGAATATATGACGAATGGTGACTGGAGCAATCACACGATGACGAAACTAGGCATAAAATCGCTTTCGCATCTTTTTCTTTTCTGCATCCATAATAAGATCGACAAGTCGATCGTTGAAGGCCGTCTCTTGCCTAAGTATAGCCTCTGCTTCTAGAGGACTGAGATTCCGCCCAGCTAGTGCTAACGCCGCAGAGAATCCATATCTCGCAACAAGCTCCGCCGATGATATCAGAGTTTCCTTTAGTCGCGAAAATCTATTGGGAACCTGAGACGGCGTCAGCCTTACACGTCGCACCAGCTGGTTGACGAGTTCTTCTTCCTTACTGGAAATACCAAGACTGTTGGATCCACATTGAGGACATAGTAGTTCGATCTGTAATGATAATAGACGACGACTTTCCACATAGTCCCAGCAGTCAGTACATACTACTGTTCGCGCCTCACTCAATAGCCTAGCTTTTACCGATTCGAGAATCATCTTCGTCATCCTCTCGGGAGGAATGATATCCGATTTTCTAGAAATTTCCTCCATTCCCACCCGCGCGACTGGGCTAAGGCCATTGCATTCGATCGCGTCTAATGTTATTTCTCCCGTGTTGATCCCTTCCAACACGCGTTTAGTTCCATCCATATCGGCGTCATCAAAGAGCATCGATCTTATCGACTCCTCATAGATTGCCGTTCCTCGGAAAGCTTCCATTAGATTGATCATGTCAGAACTCCCTAGTTCAGCATCACGTGCTACTGCTCCGAACTTCTTGGCAACGTGAAGAAACCGACGCTTGAACATCCCAGTTCGTGCCATTCCCTCTGCTATACGCGACTCTAGATCTATCATCGGTAATTCGCGCAACAAGTCCAAGATCTTTCTTGAAGAGATTTGTCCACCAGATATCACAATACGATATGGATCCTGATGGACGGTAATAGCTGATCCGAGATCCTCTGAGAGAAGAAGACCGATTATTCGTGCTAGTGTTCTATTAACTGAGTGACCAAAGGCACATTGAAGGATCACGTATTCTCCCCAAGACTCGATGATTATCCTTCGGTCGTTTGGAACTGGGATACCCTTCCGTACGCTTTCAACAACCTCTCCCAGAGCTCTACTAATAGTCACAGTGTCTATAGGATATAGTCCTGCCAGATCGGAGAAAATTCTTTCCTCTAGATCTCCTCTCTTGAGTCGTAGCTCAACATCACCCCTGATTTTCGCCACTTCCTGGGCGATCTCGAAAGGAACAGGGATCTCCTCTCCAATCCAGCTGGGGATTGCTCCAGTGGGATCTCGCTCGTTCTCGACGTAGATCTTATCTTCAAACACTTGCTTGATGCGCCAAACCCTACCACCCATGACAAATTTTGTCCCTACCTCACCGTGTTCAGCCACAAATGCTTCATCAAGGAGTCCTACTGTCTCGGCCGGACCCTCCTCGAGCACGAGATAATGGCGTTCATCAGGTATCATGCTAAGATTACCGAAATAGTAATCGTAGAGTTTTGTATTCTGTGGCTTTGAAAAGAACTCATCTTTGAATGAAACCCAGGCAAGACGTGGGAATCGATCATGCATGTAACGAAGGACAGAACTCAATTCAGTTATCGACAGATCATGGTAGGGTTCGGCTCCGTTAAGTAGTCCCAGTGCCTCTTCAAAGGACCACCGACTCTTCTGGAGCAACAGTCCTACTATTTGATGTGCTAGAGCATCATATGGTTTGTCAGGAATTCTAATGGGTTCTAGCTCCCCGATCAGGGCTCTACGCGCTATAACAACTGCTTCCAAAGCATCGTCTGAATCCTGCGTTATTATGACCCCTTCCGATACCCTTCCGATACCATGACCACTTCTACCAACCCTTTGAAGGAGTCTGGTGACCTGCCGAGGAGAGTTGTATTGTATTACAAGATCAAGTCTCCCGACATCAATGCCCAGTTCTAGAGAGCTTGTCGAGATGATGGCCTTCGCCCGCCCGTCCTTCAGGTCTCTCTCTGCCGCAATTCTAGTCGGTTTAGAGAGTGAACCGTGATGCACAGAGATCGGAAGTCTTTGATCCCATACCCGGAACCTATTTGATAGAATCTCCGCTTCAGAACGCGTATTAGTAAATAGAAGAGTCGATTTGTGTTCTTCAAGAAGTCGACGTATTACGCGAAGTCGAGCCGCGACTTCTGGAAAGGTATAGAGCTTTGAAGCAAGCTCATTGTCATCTGGTTCGGGTGCCGGAAATAGAACGTGAAGCTTCATAGACTTCGCAACTGGAATCGCTTCAATGGTACATGTCTTGTTGGAACCAACAAGGTACTTTGCCACTCTCTCAGGTGTACCAATAGTAGCCGAAAGACCAATTATCTGGGGCCCAGAATCCCCAACAAGGCGTTTAAGACGTTCCAATCCAATTGAGAGCTGGCTTCCGCGCTTCTCTCCTGCAAGCTCGTGTACTTCATCAACGACTACCCATCTAACTGTCTGGAGATGCTGACGCATTACCCAACCGGGGAGAATGGCTTGCAACGTTTCAGGAGTAGTGATGAGTATTTGTGGAGGAGCAAGTCGCTGTCGGTTACGTTCACTAGTCTCCGTATCGCCGTGTCTTACAGAGAGCTTTAGATCTAGACTCTTGCACCACCACTCCAACCTGTCAAGTAGGTCTCTATTCAGGGCTTTCAGGGGGGTGATGTACAGAACCCTGATACCGGGACTTCGATCCTCGCTAGTCGCTAGAGAAGAGAGTATTGGGAGGAGAGCCGCTTCTGTCTTGCCCGTCCCAGTAGGAGCCACTAGCAGAAGATTCTTGCCCTGCAGAATGGCCGGGAAGGCATGTACCTGAGGGGCCGTTGCGTCCTTGAATCCTCTCTGCTCAATGAGTCGCCTAATTCGCGGCACAAGTAGAGAAAACGGGTTATGATCAGCCTGGCTTGCCTTCTCCACACGTACTCAGCCCGAGATTCCCAATAGATACGAAGGTTGCAGTATACGGAACAGGGCAGAAGCTAGCGAAGCTCTTGTGATTAGGAATTGAACAGGACTGATCGCACGAGCTATGTGTAGATCGCCCTGTGTTCAGCAATCTCCTTCAGGAAGTCTGTTACAATGGTAGCTAGTTGGTAATTTTGACTATAGTTGAGTTCCTGTCTAGCTAGTGAATCGTCAAGGTCAGGAGGAGTTCTACTCATTATCACCTTGGTAACTTTCTCGTTTGGTTTGAAGATCAGAGGCGCTCCCGGCACACTCTTTTTGACTTCGTCAAGGATCTCCTGAGCACTGGGAGAAATGGAGCCAACGTTATAGATCCTGGAAAGCGGATTATGGATCCTACGCAAGGCGTCAATAGCTAGTACACCGTCTTTTACATAGCAAATGGGAGACCGAGCTTCCGGAGGTACAGGGATCTCCCAACTTTCATTCAAAGCGGCCTTTTGTATGATCCAGCTAGCGTACGCAAAAGTAGACCATGGTCTGCCTGGACCTATCAGAGTTGGGAATCTGAGCGCCCCAAAGTCGAGACCGTAACGTCTCGAATAGTAGAGGCCCCAGAGTTCGCTAAAGACCTTACTTATACCGTAACTCGTGGGTGGATCTCTGAGCCAGTCTTCGCGTACTCTTTTTGGCGCCCCTTCTGTTGTGTAAGCTGCCATGCTGCTGCTGTATATGACCTTCTTGACATCAAAAAGTCTGGCAGCTTCCAAGACATTCAAAGTACCATTAAAATTAACCCCAAACACTCCAAGAGGCCTCTCCTCTGCTGCGGCCGATATTACTCCGCCAAGATGGATGATTTCATCGATCTCGTAGTCTCTAACTACGTTGATAACGTCTGCGAGAACAGAGAGGTCACCGCGGACTAGCTGTACCTGGTCCCCTACATCAGCTATGATTCTTGTGTTAGGAGCAATATCCAGCAGTACAGGTTTCTCTCCCTTTGAAGTCATCTCCCTCGCAAGGGAAGCTCCTAAGAATCCGGTCCCACCAGTGATCAGAGATGTCAATCTAAATTCTTAGTTCCAGGCGGCACTGAAAAAGTATTCTGTAATAAATTGGAAGCTGAATGCAGATCGATTAATTATTGGAGATAGCTCTTACGATACCAAGAAGAGATTTCGGATCGGCTTGGGAACCATACGCCCTCATGTCCTTTGATATAATTCAATACCTTTTCTAAGGCATTAATGCGGTGGGCACGGCCTGAAACCTGGGTGTGCAGACCAATATTCATCATTCTTCCGTTCTCGGCACCTTCACGATAGAGAACGTCGAATTCGTCCCTGATAATATCGTGAAAGTCGGTGTGTGACATGTTCCCGCGGATGCAACGGTAGTCATTCAGCTCTGAGCTATATGGAATAGAAATGAGCGTTCGTCCGTCTATCTTCAATGGATAAGGCTGGTCATCGTTCTGGTAATCGCTAAAGTGCTCAAGCCCTTCATCCAGTAGGATCTTTGGTGTATTCATAGTAGATCTCTCCCCTGTAGAGAGCCACCCTTTGGCTGGCTCTCCTACGACCTTCTTGAAAGTATCAAGTGCTCGTCGGATCACCTTCTTCTCAGCTTCAATATCGTCATGCAATTCAGCTAGGAGTTCATCTTGTCTATAGGAGTGAGCTATGAACTCCCATCCTCTCTTCTTTCCTTCTTCAACTATGACAGGATATCTCTCACCTATGATCGCGTTTAGTGTGACTGATGCTTTCAAGGCCAAACGATCTAGCATCTCCATGATTCGAAATATTCCCACCCTCAAGCCATATTCGCGCCAGGTAAAATTGGGGACGTCCGGCGTGTCTGGGCTGAGAACTTCGCTTCCCAGTATTTGTGGCCCTCCATAACGTCGGGGCAGAAGATCCCAGCTCTCAGTGTTTACCGTTATGAGTACAGCTATTCGAGCTCCCTCAGGCCATTTTAGGGGCTCCCGCCTGATGATGGGAGAATATTCATAGAACGGAATGCTAGGAATCTCCATAACTATGTGACCAGGTCTTGTTTACTTAAACCTTAAAGGAAGTCAGTACTCCATTGTGTTGAGATATCAGTTCGTTATCCCCTCCCCCTGAGGCTTCACATCTCTTTAAGAGAAATTTGTTTGTTTCAATAGTGATTGAATCAACAATGTATCTCCTCCCATGAGGTATGGCGCTACTATTGCTCAAACTGTTACGAAGCCTTACTCCTCGACAGGAGGAAGCTCGAAAAAGAGGAGCTAAAACATTGGATGGAAACTAGTTGCCCCATATGCCATATTCAACTAGAGAACACCCTCCTATGCGGGAGATATGAAACTGTCCTAGATTCCAGTAAGTGGACCCATCCTAGTCTTGAATGGAATTCTGTTA
>DAEN01000006.1 GCA_002495315.1 Thaumarchaeota archaeon UBA141 | reverse complement strand
GAGGGATTTGAACCCTCGACCCCCGGCGTCCCTTCTTCTCGATTTAGAGGGCCGGTGCTATTGACCCAACCGGACTATCCATCCTGAGCTACGGGCCCACCAGATAATACAAACGTCTAGTCAGTTAAGAATGTGTCTAGTAAGATTGTCATATAGAGATCATGGACAGGACTTCATCTAGGTTTGTAGACTCCTGAGCCAGGATCCTCCGGATGACTTCTACTGCACCTTCTCGGTTCAGGTGATCGTTATTGTTACCGCATCGGTAAGAAAATGTGCACCGTGGACAGCCTCTAACAGACTTGCAAATGCACGCATTGACAATCGCCTGCGCTCGAAGCAAAGCTTCCTCAAGCCTCTCGAACAGTATGTGCGAAGCTCCATTTCCTCCCCGCGAAGAATCGTGGATGAAGATAAGACCAGTATTTCCAAGTGAGATGCCTCCCATGTCACGAGCCACTCCGCCAGTTATGCTATTCGTTCCCTCAATCAATACATGCTCAGATGCGTGATAGCTACTCATTTCTAGCTCTCCAAGCATTTCTTCCTTAGTCCCTTGGAGTAATTCAGATGGTCTGGGTGCTCTAAAGAGCAGACCTTTCGTATAAAATTCATAATCAATACTTTCAGGTAACGCAATTCGCGTGCTTGTCGAAGAGTCTTTACCAGGTTCTACGTTTACGTAGCCAACGACTGTCTTCTTTATGCGAAGCTCACCGTAGATGACTTGAAGCCCATACACCAATCTATCTTCGTAAACCTCCCGTAGCTCTGCTTGCTCTTCCATCAAAGATCTAGTATAGTATGGATAATTTGTTGGAAGCTTCTCCACCTCTGCTAATCCACCATTATGGCCAATCTTGAGCTTCAGTGACCGGTAACGCGTGCCGCCGTGAAAATAGACGCCCTGAGGGTGGAGTTCACCTAATGCCTGCGGAAGGGATCTATCTCCAATTTTCCTTTTTCCCAGTCTTATGATAATATTATCTCCGCCTGCTCGGATATCATATCCAGCCATGAGATTCCGTACAACGCTATAGACAGGTTGCAATTGTCCAGATCTGTGAATCAAGGACCCATTCTTGACTAATTCATCGATGTGTTTCTGAAACTGATGGAATTCATTCATCCCCAAAGGGCGGTCTAGAGATGCGGCCAGAAGCTGCATCTTCGCAATAGTTGGATTCAACGGATCCACATATCCTGATTCCAGATCCTGGAAGTAGTGATCAGGGTGTGTCCGATAGTACTGACTGATGGGGTCGTTTTCCCTTAAGGCGATCAGAGCAATACTTTCCTGTCCCCGTCTACCGGCTCGTCCAGCCCGTTGAGTCAGTCTCGTTACGCTAACCAAATCAGATATGACTGCATCAACATCTCCTATGTCAATGCCCAACTCGAGAGTTGGCGTGGCTGCCAAACCGCGCAACTTTCCAGCTTTGAACTGGCTCTCTACTTCCAAGCGATCGCTTCTCAATAGTCCGGCACGGTGGACATCTACAGGTAAACCACCTTTCTTCGCAAAGAAAGCGACTAATTCAGCACCGAGATGGCTGCTCGAGAATGACAGGGTCTTGTAGCCATCAGATAACAGCATCTTGAGCATTTCATCAACGAGTTTACGGTGTGTTTGAAGAGATGGAAATACCATGACCATGTGAGTTCTTCCTCGTTTTCCCTCACTACATTCTACTTGTTCGAATTCGCATCCGAAAAGCGTCTTACAGAATACCAAGGCATTGGAAATAGTAGCAGAGGCAGCTACTATCTGAAGAGGACCAGTAAAACGTTTCAATCGTTCAATAATAAAGTGTACATTAGATCCGAAGGTCCCAGTATACACATGGGCCTCGTCGACTATCAAGTACCTGATATTTCTAAGCAACCTTGCAAGAGCGGTTCTGTGCATAAGGTGACGATGAAGTGTGTCAAAATTTGTGAGGATAATATGAGGAGGTTCGTCAAGTATGTCGTCCTTTTTCTGTGAAGGAGTATCTCCATCCCAGATGGCATGTCTTAGTCCAAGCGCCGAGGCAAATCTCTCTAATTTCGGCTCTTGATCTCTGGCTAACGCCTTAGTTGGATAAACAAACAGCGCTTTTGGCTCTCCGCTCCCATTGTGAGAGGTAACCAACCCGGACACTTGTTCAGATATCTTTTGGACAATGGGTAGAATGAATGCCTCAGTCTTCCCGGTACCCGTCGGTGCAACTATGACCACGTTCTTTCCATCTAGAATTGCTTCGATAGCTTTCGTCTGGAAGGCGAAAAGTGCCGCTATACCCATGTTCGAGAGTGCTTTCAGAAGATCCGGATGAAGTCCAAATGGGTCGTTTGACGCAACAGACGGCATACTTTCGGGCATCAGCTTGTATGTTACAAGGTAATGATCCCTTCCAGTTAGGATCTTCCTAACGGAAGTTGGAATATTATCCAGCGATACCTTTTCCTGTCGTATTATTGACTTGATGTCGTTCGACGACCTGACAAGATTTGCGGACTCGAGAAGTCTTTCAAAATGCTGGCCCGCGCCAGACGGGTCTTTGTCATGAGCATCAAGAAGATCTACGTACGCGGAATCCATTTCGGTAGCTCCGCTTTCACCTATTGAAGTGAAATTACAAGATAGACAACGAGCTAGAAATCGTCCGTCATAGATCCGTCGCAGCTCGATGCCCTTCTTACATTCTGGACAACGATATCTTGCCATATTGATTCACACAGACGACTATAAACTAAACCCTGGCGATAGAATTTCCCTTCGAAACTAGCTCTCACTTAATGACATACTTGCTCATTTTGTAAAATAATGGTAGACCTCATCCCTGATTAGTAACCTCTCGAAGGTACCGCGATGAGTAGGTCCGGTTATCATATGAGAGCAATCTCTTAAGATCCCACGGAGAGTCTATGTCAAGCATGAGATTCCGCGAGAGAAAGAGTGAAGATGACATATTGCTTCTGCGCGCTTCTGCGTAATGGTTAGAAAAGCTATTTTGATCAAAATATGTTGTAATAGCGCTTGGAGGACTACGGTAGAGAGCGTTTGTTCCATCTAATCTGAGAGATGGACACATCACAATGTTCTTGGATAAACTAGCAATGTTGCAAAGAACAGCAATATCCAGATGCGTTACTAGAGGAATATCTGCCGGTAGAACCAGAGTAGATTCAACTCCTCGTCTTTCGCATAAGACAGTTGCTCGCGAAACAGCATCATTTACGCCCGATGATCTTTTTTCTTCAAGGACCTCAGCCCCTTGATTCTTGGCAAATCTAAGAATTTCCTTATCAGCGCCAACAACCAAGACAGCCGATATGCTAGTGGAACTACAGGTCACAGCTAGAAGGTCAGTCAGCATCTCCAACGTCAGTTGCTTTCGTTGAGTAAGACTGAGTACCCCTGCAAGGCGACTCTTTATCCGGTATAGCGACTTTATTGGAGTTATGACGACGGTTCCCAAGCTATCTCGACCTGATCTGACGCAGTAGGTAAAAGGCCATAGCCGCTTCATCCGCAGACGTATTCATCTTGATGTTTCTTACTAGAGGAGTTATTCCAAGCTCTCGAATATCATCTACCTTATTCTTATCAGACGTGTCAATTACAAGATAATCCAGAAAATCCTGATAGGCTCGAGCCACTCCCAATACTGATATCTCTTGTCCAGAGGCCTTCATGAAGGCTGCTGCTGGTCCACTTATCGGAGCAGCACCGATGATAGGACTTACTGCTATTCGAACAGCTTTACTCTCTTGAAGCGCCATTCGTGTCTCCCGTACAGCTAGAATTGGACCGATACTGGATACCGGGTTAGCAGGACAAATAATTATTGCTCTGGATGTCGAAAGAGCGTCAAGAACACCTTCTCCGGGATTTGCGTCTTCAAGACCATGATAACTAATCCCTAGAACCCTGTCATTTCCTCCTCGACCTACCCAAAATTCCTGTAAATGGACGTCGCCTCGATCTGTTTGTACCCACGTTTCCAACGCGTCATCACATGCCGGCAAAAGCCGGTGTCGAATTCCAAGAGCATTACAAAAACGCTGCGTCACTTGTGTCAAACTCATGCCGGAATTTAGCCATAATGTTCGAAGTACGGTGGCAGCTAGATCGCGATCACCTAATCTAAACCATGCTTCTTCCCCATAACGTGCAAGCTGGTCCATGAAATCAAACTTGTCAGCATGTATACCCCAACCCCTTCTCGTATTCTGTATTTTAGCTAAAGCATACATCGCAATGTCTACATCAGGACATACTCTAAGACCGTAAAAGGTGAAGTTATCCCCCACATTAACTATGACGTTAAGATCTTTGCGTACTTGATTTCCAAATCCTCTCAAGAGTTTTGCAGATCCTGTTCCTCCTGCTATCAGAGTAATAGCTGGTTTCAGCATGAATCCCCTACTTTGTCGCGATAGCAACTAACGGAAAAGATCCCGTCTAGGGGACCGTACTAGCTTATGAGCACCAGCGTTACTCGAAGCATAATCAATTCCACGAATTAGTGCAGCAGGGATATTCTTCGTCTTACCCATTACCAGCTCAGCCGCAGAGGTTATTTCATCTGCCACAGCTATGACAGTAACTCGGAGTTCGTTGTCAAACCGATCCTTTTTTCCTCGATAATCTAACAGAGGGGCCAATCCCGCAACACCAATAGCGATGTCAGTTTGACCCTCCCTCCAGGGCCTTCCAAAGGTATCTGAAACTACCACAGCCAAATTAACACCTGTTTTCTTTCTTATCGATTCCCGTATTCGTCTAGCAGACTTGTCTGGGTCTAATGGCAACAACACTGCTAGGTTCTTTGCAATATTGGACTGGTCAAGTCCTGCGTTTGCACAAATGAAACCGTGTCTGGTTTCAGTGATAACCAATCCGCGTACCATCCGAACAATTCGTTTGCTTTCAGCTAGAATCAGTTCCGTCACCCTGGGGTCTTTCTGAATCAATGGTGCAATTTCTCGTGCAAACCGCGAGGGAATTATGCCTCTAATGTCTATTACGCGACCTTCGACTTTGGATATTGCTTTGGAAGTAACAACTAGAATATCTCGCTCCTGTAGCTGAATACCTATTCTGGAGATGCCATCAAGAAGTAAACGAGGAAGATCGTCTCCAGCTGTAAGCTCCGCAAGTTTGGGAATACCAAATATTTGAATGGGATTCATCTCTTAAGCCACTCATCTCTTCGGCTAGTATTCTGTCAGTTCAAACTTGTCACATAAAAGAGATTATCCATAGTTAGACCTAGTATTTTTTGTCAAGGAATGAATTGTGATCAAAAGTCAGAGGTGTATTTTTGAATTCGTCAGGAGTTATTATAATACAAACGTCGCCTATAATAGGCCAGAGAGTTGGAGGAATAGATGATATAGTTTGTCTATATCTGAAAGCACCACGGAAACATCTGAGAAATTTATTTCGAAGCTCCTAGTACGGAGATCTCCAAATTCACACAAAGGTGACAACGGCACGGTAGCAGTCGTTGGTGGAAGCGCCATCTACCACGGCGCTCCTACTCTAGCGGGACTCGCTGCGCTTAGAGCTGGAGTCGACCTTGTTTATCTAGGCGTACCGCGTGTCGTTTCTTCTTCAATTAGAGCCATCACGCCAAACTTGATCGTTCTCCCGCTACCTGACTCCAAGCTAACAGTGGGTTGTGTAAACAAGCTACTCAAATGGCTCCCAAAAGTTGGTACAATCCTCATAGGCCCAGGAGCTGGTAGACAACGAACTGATGGTATGAAACGCATTGTAGCTGAAGCTGCCTCTATGAACACAAGCATCGTCATAGATGCAGACGCATTGATGAAAGATGTAGTCAGTAGAGCAAATACCTTGCCTTCAGTCATCACACCTCATGCAGGCGAGTTTCAAAGATTATTTGGAGTAGACTTGAATGAAGACCTCGCGTCACTATTGCAAACCGTAAGAAAATATTCAGAGCTTGCTGGAACAACAATTCTCCTAAAGGGCTCAGTCGACATAATCTCGAACGGTAAACAAACCATCATCAATAGAACTGGCAGTCCTTCAATGACAGTTGGAGGTACGGGTGACGTTTTAGCAGGTTTGGTGTCTGGCTTTCTGGCCAAAGGAATGTCACCATTGAACGCGGCCGCAGCTGGAGCATACGTTAATGGCATTGCAGGCGAGAGAGCGACATCACGACTTGGATTCCATATTACGGCTACTGACGTAATTGAAGAGCTGGCCCAGGTGCTTAAACGACTGGATTCATTTCAAGATGAGGAGTAGCTAGTGGAGAGTCCGGGCGGTCTAGCTGAAGAATGGGTTAGTGTTCAACAGGTACTCGCCAAGATCATTCCAGTATATGACCGAATGAACAAGATAATGTCCCTAGGAAGAGATACGTCATTCCGGAGGGACGGATTGCAAAAGGGACTAAGACCAGCAGACCGCGTGCTTGATGCAGGTGCTGGACCAGGAAGAATGACAGAGATTGCCCTGGAGAACTTGCCGAACTTAGAGGAAATAGTCATGATAGATCCAATGAAGATGATGCTAGAAGAATCAAAGGAGAGAGTTCGTGATCCAAGGATCAGTCGGCTCGTAGCTGTCTTTGAGAACTTGCCATTCCGTGATTCAGTCTTTGATTCAGCAATGTGTGGATTTTCTCTTCGCGATGCTCGCCATCTAAATAACGCAATAGCACAGCTGACTCGTGTTTTAGATCAGAATTCAGGTAGGTTGATTGTCATAGATCTAGGGAAACCAAATTCCAGTCTTGCACGTTTCTTTATTGCAGCATATTGGAAAGCAGTAGTACCATTTCTAGGTCTCCTCTTTACAGGAACGCGTGGCCTCCTGTACTATGCACTCTACAAGACATACCGCAAGCTCCCGACCAATGCAGCCTTAATTCAAAAATTTGAACTCGCGTTCAGATCAGTTCATCTTGAAGAACGGATGCTTGGAGGTGCCATCATATTAGTAGCTGAAAAATGATGGAAAGAAATTCAGTCATTTAACACCCGCAATAGTGAAGGAATATACGAATGGCGTTTGTTAGCTCACGATCGGTAAGTCCCCCGCGGGCTGTGATGCTGCAACGACGCTAATCCGTCCAGCGGCGTTTCGTCCTACCTTGCGAAAGACTTCAGATAGCGGGGAATTCGGCTCCGAGACGACGATAGGGTACCCCTCGTCGCCCTTTTCTCGAATTACACGATCCAAAGGAACCTCACCCAAGAAAGTCGCATCTAGCTGTTTGCTTGCTTCCTGTCCCCCTCCATGTCCAAAGATCTCAGTTCGTTCTTGACAGTGAGGGCAGAGGAAGTAGCTCATGTTTTCAACCATACCAAGCACAGGTACGTTCAGTTTCCTAAACATCTGGAGTGACTTCGTCGCGATCGTTAGCGCCGCGTCCTGTGGTGTAGTTACTATGATTACTCCCGAAAGAGGTATTGATTGTGCAAGTGTAAGTGATGCATCTCCAGTGCCAGGAGGTAGATCAACAATGAGGTAGTCTAGCTCGCCCCATTCTACATCGGTCAGGAACTGTCTAATGGTACTCGCAACCATAGGCCCTCGCCAAATGAGGGCGGTTTCGTCGGTAACAAAGAAAGCCAGAGACATTACTTTTACACCATAGCTCTTAGGTGGGACTATTCGCTTGTCTGAGCCCGTAGGTCTTTCTTTTACGCCCATAATCTTCGGCATATTAGGGCCGTAAATGTCTGCATCCAATATGCCAATCTTGGCACCTGTCTCTGCCATAGCTACAGCCACGTTTGCTGCAATTGTGGACTTGCCCACTCCACCCTTACCGCTAGCTACTGCAATTACATTCTTTACCGCAGGAAGAAGTTGACCAGAGTCAGGGACGCGCGTTCCCCGTACCGCACCAGTCATTTTCAAATCAAGAGTGGCGACACCAGGTAACGCTTCAACGGCAGATCTAATGTCGCGTTCAATCTGTTCTTTCAGAGGACAGGCCGGCGTTGTGAGCTCTATCGAGAGGGCAACAGCATCACCATCCACTTGAATATCTTTTACCATTCCCAAAGTCACGATGTCCTGATGTAGTTCCGGGTCGATAACATTCTTCAGAGCTGATAGTATCTGCTCCTTTGAGATCATCGTCATAACTAACAATACCTACTATAAAGCCCTAGATCATCAAATTATTCACGAAGAATGCTGGAAGATGCTTCGCCGTAGTTCTCAAGTTCTCAAATTCCTCCGGAGTAAAGACTCCAAAGGCATTGTACACGCTGCCAAATTTACGCCCGTCATCGGCGAAAATCCCCACTACAGATTTTGTGCCTCTTCGCCTGGATATCTCAAGACATGCATGCAAGACGGCTCCGCTCGAGGGTCCTATGAAGAGATTCTCATTGTCCGCAACAGCTCGAACAGCCGCAAAGGCCTGTGTATCACTCACCTCAATCCACTCGTCTATCAACGCAACTTTCTGCTCAAGTAATTTTGGCATGCTCGATTCTCTTAAATTTCTCAGGCCTTGGATATGATGCCCTGGCTGAGGAGTCACAGCGATAACCTTGATGTTCGAGTCTTGTTCCTTCAAAAATTGAGCAATGCCAGTTATACTTCCGCCCGTCCCTATACCCGTAACGAAGTGAGAAATTTCTGGATTGGCCTGCCATATCTCTGGGCCCGTGGATTCGTAGTGTGCTCTAAAATTTGCCTCGTTTTCGTACTGATTGGGCATAAAATATTTGCCGGGATATGACTCCACTAAGGAGCTAGCAAGTGCAATAGATTGATCAGTTCCCTTACCTACGCGAGGACAAAGATCATCGTCAGTTTCGAGAAGCTGTGCACCTAAATGATGAAGAATTGATTTTGTCTCACTACTAGCTTGTGACGGTATTACAATCTCTATTTGATAACCAAGTACATTGCCTATCCCTGCCAAGGCGATACCGGTATTTCCTGATGTTGGTTCAACAATGATGCTCTTACCCTTTATCAAATGACCTTCTTTTTCACCCTGTTTGATCATCCAAATTACTGCTCGATCCTTCAAGGAACCGAACGGGTTGTACCATTCAAGCTTAGCATGCACAGGAGCATTTCCCTCAGCAATCCTAGAAAGCTCAATAATGGGGGTATTACCTATTCTGTGAATTATGTTCGGGTCAGGTATAGCGGATTGTACCGTCTTTTTCACTCCCAAGTGGTTGATCTTCTCGATAGGACCAAAGCCTTACTGAAAATATAACCCCGTTATCACATATAATAAGCCACTGGTAGTTAATAGGCACGTTCTTTAAACGGCCACGGTACTTTGGGATTTTCTCCCCTTGAGAGCTTAGAAAGATGGCAATACATCTTGTGCGAATGTTCTTAGCTGACCCAATGGGTCCTTCGATGTTGGTCTAAGCATCATCGTTGTAGCCCCTGCCTTCGCGAATTCTTCAATACATTTTATGCATTCTGAAGCTGTACCGTGTGCAACTGATTTTTCCACAAATTCATTCGGCCAATTTCTCATGTAATATGTATCCAAATAGGACTTGCTCGCTAGAAAGGCTCGCTCCTTACTTGAATCTATGTTGAAGTTGTAATAAATGGCCGCGGCAAACTCATTGGTAGCTTTTCCGTGGAAAGGAATCCTCCCCTACTTCTCCATCACGCTCATATTGATCCAATAAAATGATCGTCGCATGGCTACAACAAAGATTAACGGAGCGTCATGGATAGTCACCGTCGATTCGAAAAGAAGAGTCATAAGGAATGCATCCATCCTCATTGAAGATAGCCTAATCAAGGCCGTTGACAAAGTCGAAAATCTCGCAAGCGAACAAGCTGATATTGTAATAGACGCCCAAAACAAGCTGGTGACTCCTGGATTTGTCAATAACCACATGCACATCAGTTATGCTCATGCGGTCAGGGGAATCTTTCCAGACGACTTGCCTCTGCAAACATACCTGGGTTATGTTTTCAAGCTACAATCCGTAATGAAACCCGAAGAAGAATACTACACGTCGTTATTGGCGATTACAGAACTCCTAAAAAATGGATGTACTTGTCTCCTTGATCCAGGCACCATAACCAGTATCGATAGTGGAGTAAAAGCTATCCGGGAATCAGGTATAAGAGCCGTGATTGGACGCGAAGTTGTCGATAAACCAAATCCAATCAATCTCCACGTCATGGAGACCAATGAAGCAATCAAAATCGTAGAAGAGGTGATAAGACGGTACAACGGAGAGCTAGACGGCAGGATCAACGCATGGGCTATGCCATTTTCACCAAATTATTGCAGCGATGAACTCCTGCTTTCCGTCAAGGAGATTGCAGACCGTGCCGGAGTCGGAGTCACTATGCACATGTCAGGAAATGAAGATCAAGCAAATAGCTTCAGGAATCAAAGAGGCACTAGCCCAGTAGAATACCTGGCCGAGAAAGGAATACTTGACAAGAACGTGCTCCTTGCACATGCCCTAGCTGTCAATGACAGAGAGGTAGACCTCATGGCCGAAAAAGGGGCAAAAGTAGTTCATTGTCCCTCGGCAGCTGTTAGAGGATCTGGAGCTACCAAGCTAGGGAAATTTCCAGAGATGATCGACAAAGGGATCTGCGTTAGCCTAGGAAATGATGCGGCTAATTCTTCTTATTACCTGGATCCCATACGGCTAATGTATCTTTCAGCCGTACTATACAAAGACGCTAGACAAAACAGGTCCATGATCCCCCCAGAGACCGCAATTGAGATGTGCACAATCAACGGAGCTTCAGCATTGCTTCTCGAACAGTATACTGGATCTATCGAACCGGGTAAGAAGGCGGATTTGGTCATCTTTGACACAAAGCGGCCAGAATGGAGATCGCTGTTCAATCCTATCAACAATCTTGTCTATTCAACAGACGGAAGAAGTGTTGATACCGTTTTAGTGGACGGTAAAATTGTGATCAAGGATCAAGAAGCCCAGTATGTCAATGAAGATGACCTTTGCGATCGAGTGCAAAGAATAGGAGAGGAAGTGCTTTTGCGAACAGGAATTTCATTCAAATATAGATGGACGTTCGAGTAGTGGCCTCAAATCTGTTGGTCTAATTAGAGCAGTCTAGTTGTAGGAACAAGGAGATTTATCTTTAAGCTCTATCAACATTCACATCTCATAATGAAATCAGAAAGTCTTAGCCCAGTCAAAGATATCAACATCACAGGATCCAAAGAAATCAAGTCGCTAATGAAAATGATGTCAGTAGCAGGCGGCTTCCAGGGCAGACTCCTCGGTGAGGCGTCCAATATCCTAGATGAGATGATTCACGATAAGAAGTGTACTAGGTTTCTATCTTTCCCTGCAGACGTAGTAGCCACGGGCCTAAGAGGTGTACTGAAAGAGATGATTCGAAAGAAATTATTTGACGTAGTTGTCGTTGCTTCAGGTGTATTAGATCACGATGTGGCGAGGACTTCCAAAGACTACTATGCAGGCAGTTTTGACCTCGATGACAAAGTCTTGCTCAAGAAAAGGCTCCACCGACTGGGCAACGTTCTCATTCCTCACAGTAACTATGGCCCACTCGTGGAGAATAAGATCCAACCTTTCTTGGATAACTTGTACGACAAGGGAGTGACGGAACTGTCATCGGGAGAGTTTTGCAGTTACCTAGGCGCATCTCTTGACGATGAGTCGTCTATTCTTTATTGGGCCGCGCGGAACGGCATTCACGTATTAGTGCCTGGCTTTTCTGATGGAGCAGTTGGATCACAGACATGGCTCTTCCAACAAAGGCACCGCGATTTCCGAATAGACCTAATGAAAGATGAGTCACTTCTCTCGGACACGGTATTCAACGCTTCACGACTCGGAGCATTGACAATTGGCGGTGGAATCACTAAGCATCACGTATTATGGTGGTCACAGTTCAAACAAGGGCTCGATTACGCTATCCACATTACCACTGCTACAGAATATGATGGTAGCCTGAGTGGAGCTAGGACTAAGGAAGCCATCTCATGGTCCAAGGTCAAACCAGACGGGCGGGAGATAACTGTGAACTGCGATGCAACTATAGCCCTTCCATTCATAACTGCCACCGTTCTCTAAGACTAGAAATCGTGTCGTAAGAATTGTTATTATACTATGATTCTTGGGCCGAAATTGAATAAAGTGCACATTATATGATCTTAGAATTCGTGGCACCAATCGCGGGCATAGTGTCCCTAATCTTTGCCCTCTACCTGGCCTTCTACGTTAATCGTTTTGATACAGGATCTCCTGCAATGAAGGAAATATATGAAGCAATCAGGGAAGGGTCAAAGGCCTATCTAAGGAGGCAATACAAGACTATTGGGATTATCTCAGTCGTCCTAGCAGGAGCTCTTTACCTCACCTTTGACCTTGCTGGTGGCCTGCCGCTTGTATCTTCATCGTTCTTGATAGGAGCAACATTCTCACTCATAGCTGGATATGTTGGAATGGATGTTGCCACGAGAGCCAATGCTAGAACTACGGCAGCTACAGAACGCGGTCTTACCGAGCCTTTGCGAATTGCATACTATGGAGGACTGGTCATGGGCCTCTTCAACGTCGGACTGAGCTTACTAGCAGTTACCGGATTATTCTACTTGTATGGTGATCCCAAATTAATCATAGGCCTTGGCTTTGGTGCTAGCCTCTCAGCACTTTTTGCCCAGCTTGGCGGAGGCATATTCACAAAAGCCGCCGATGTGGGAGCAGATATTGTTGGAAAAGTCGAAGCTGGAATACCAGAGGATGATCCTAGAAACCCTGCCGTAATAGCTGACAACGTTGGGGATAACGTCGGTGACGTTGCAGGAAGGGGTGCAGACCTCTTTGAATCCATGACAGCGGAAAATATTGGCGCAATGATTATAGGAATAGCACTGTATGCAGCAACTCAAAACTTCTTCTTCATCATCTTTCCACTCTTAGCCAGATCTGTGGGGATATTCGGAACGATTCTTGGAATCCCCTTTGTCAGGAGCAAGAACTTCACGGATCCGATGGTGCCTATGCGGAATGGAATGATCGCCACCACCCTGATAGTCGTTGTTGGTCTCTATTTCCTAACGATGGAAACACTAGGGAGTCTAAATCTCTTCTTTGCTGCGCTTTTGGGTGTCCTGGCTAGTGTAGCGATCTTCGTGGTAACAGAATATTACACTTCATCAAAGTACAGACCCGTGAAGGAGCTCTCTGAATCCTCCACTAGTGGCTCAGCAGTGAATATCATAAACGGTTGGGCAGTAGGGCTTGAGAGCACAGCACTTCCAGTCATCATCATAATTGTTGCATTCCTTGGCGGATTCCACTTTGGAGCGTTATTCGGTCAAGAAATTGGAGTTGGTACTGCTCTTGGTGGAATTTACGGGACTGCCGTGGCCACAATGGGAATGTTGGCAGTAGCAGGTATGATCCTAGGCATGGACGGCTTTGGGCCGATCGTAGACAATGCAGCCGGCATCGCAGAAATGTCTAATGCAAAAAGCGAGATCCGCGAGAAGATCGATGCGTTTGATGCAGCCGGAAATACCACCAAGGCCCTCACAAAGGGCTATGCGCTGGGATCAGCTGGACTAGCTGCATTAATTCTCTTCCAAGCATACTTGGATGTTGTAGAACTAGAGGTAGTGGATCTAGTAGGAGTAGATGTCATCGCGGGTCTATTTGTTGGTGGCCTCCTCCCATTTGCTTTCAGTGCGTTCGCCATACGTGCTGTTGGTCGCACAGCTTTCAAGGTAGTCGAGGAAGTCCGACGACAATTTAGAGAGATCCCGGGCATAATGCAAGGGAAAGCTAAACCCGACTACTCCAAATGTGTAGATATTAGTACAAAAGCTGCTCAGAAAGAGATGATTCTACCGGGATTATTGCCGCTAGTGGTTCCTATCCTAGTTGGTTTCATTCTTGGCCCAGCAGCCGTCGCTGGTCTCTTGCTAAGCGCTACAGTCACAGGAACTCTGTTGGCTTTTCAAATGAACACTGGTGGAGCAGCATGGGACAATGCCAAGAAGTTTATCGAAACAGGCATTCATGGAGGGAAGGGATCGGAGGCTCACAAAGCTGCCGTCGTGGGTGACACAGTTGGAGACCCACTCAAGGACACTGCAGGACCGTCGTTGCACGTACTGGTTAAGCTTGTCAATACGGTCTCCCTGACCTTTGGTGCGCTATTCTTACTCTATGTGTTGCTACCGTTCGGTTAGAGCGCAAATATAGATCATAACAGCGCGAAGAATAGATCGTCAGATTCCATTATCTTTCCGCGCAATCCGGAGAGCCTGACCTCGTAGTTCATCCATCACTTCTCGCATCGGTCTTCCCATTGATTCTGAAATTCTTCGAACATCATCGTATTCGGGTTTAGCTTGAATGATTCTGCCCTTGCCATCTGTCGCAATCTTTACTCTAACTCTATGTCGATTATTCCCTAGTTGCATATTCATAATCCTAATAGCTCTTACTGCCACATGTCTTTCGCTACGAAGTACCCGCACGCCAATGGTGCCTGTTTCTTCCATCATCAAACGAGCCAGGTCATCCACTTTATCACCAGTAGCGATGACACGAACGATGTATCCAGGTCGATTTTTCTTCGTGAAGATTGGGATAAAATGTACATCCAGTGCTCCCTCTTGCATTAGGCGATCTAGTGAATGCCCCATAATCTCTCCTGACGCGTCGTCGAGATTTGATTCGATTATGTGAATCTTATCCGAAAGCGGAGCCTCGGCACCAATACCTAATACTAGTCTGAACAAATTTGGGACAGTACCAAGATCTCTTGATCCGAAGCCATGACCAATTCTTACCGGCTTTAGGAGTGGATAAAATTGGACAGAGATAGGGTTCATAGCTGCCATAAGAGCAGCACCAGTGGGAGTAGTCAGCTCACCTATTACTGGACCGCCTTCCATAGTCAGTCCCGCACGGGCAAGGATCGCAACTGTTGCTGGACCAGGATTTGCCAATTTCCCGTGAGAAAATTCCAGAGCTCCACCTCCTACCGCCACGGGTGGAGCATAAAATGTGACATTGCGACAAAGATCAAGGCTCTCCAGGGCAACACAAGTACCAATAATATCCATCAACGTGTCTGCTGATCCTGCCTCGTGTAAATGCACCTGTGATTGTCCTTCATCGTGGATATTAGATTCTGCATCAAGAAGGTTCTTCATTGCGCGCTGTGCAATTTGGATAGCTGGACGACTCAATTCAATTTTATCCGTTGCTCTGGTCAAAGCCTTGAGAAGCTGCTTGCCTGATCGCGTTCCCTTTCGTTCGGTAATTTGGATCTTAAGCCTCTTCCCGCGAAAACCAGCGGATGCTTTTTCTTCAACCGAAACAACAGCTCCTGAGCAATCCGGAACAAATTTAGCTGCAATTCTCATAGCCTCTAAAACACGAGAAGAGTCAGCGCCCAGGTCCAGAAGAGCTCCCACCATCATATCGCCTGACGTGCCAGCTATCTGGGCGTCCAGGACTAGTATCCTCTGCTCCAACTTGAAAGGCCTGTTTGATTTCGGCGATGGTTAAATATGCTTTAACTTTTCACCTATATTCTAAAACATAAAACCTACGGAATCACCAGGGTGGCCCCTTGATAACTATTATTGGAAGTGGAAGAGTAGGCAGTACAATCGCGTCACAGCTTGTAGCAGAATCTGTAGACGATCTCTTGCTCGTAGATATTATTGATGGCCTGCCACAGGGAGAGGGACTTGACTTGACTCACATGGCCGCACACTATGGCAGCGATGTAGAGGTCACTGGATCCAACGATTACCGAGACATGACTGGCTCCAACCTTGTTATTGTCCCAGCAGGTCTTGCTAGGAAACCAGGAATGACGCGATTAGATTTGCTTCAGAAGAACACAGAAATTATCACAAAAATATCGGAGAAAATTAAGGAATATGCTCAGAAAGCCATTGTTATGATGATCACAAACCCCCTAGACGCGATGACTTACGTAGCACTGAAAACGACTGGATTCCCTAACAACCGAGTTTTTGGCATGGGTGGCATGTTAGACTTAGCACGGTTTACATCATTGATAGCAGGATCACTCGGCGTTTCTTACGAGTCAGTACAGTCGATGGTAATCGGTCAACATGGAGAAGCTATGCTACCTCTTCCACGATTCTCTTCGGTCGGAGGCATTCCTCTTCTAGACATGATTGGAGAAGGAGAAGCAAATGAGCTAGTAGAGAAGACTCGCAAGGTTGCAGCCCAGGTCATCGAGATGAAGGGTGCAACGTTCTATGCTCCCGCCAAGAGCGTAGCAGATATGGTGCAATCAATTGTTCGAGACAAGAAAACAGTCATTCCAGTTTCTGCTTATCTGAATGGCGAATATGGCGTACGTGATCTATGTATTGGCGTTCCAGTAGTTCTCGGGAACAATGGAGTAGAGCGCGTCATAGAGCTTAAGCTAAATGAACAGGAGCAGACGCAATTCATGAAGGGCGCAACTGCTCTAAAGAGCGCATTAGGTCAGATTGGCCTGCACAAATAGATTAACCGTACTTGAACCGGACACCGTGCCCACGCCGTTCTGGGCCAAAAATGACTGTTTCTTTTGGCCCGATAATTCCACATGTTCCACAACCAACGCATGCCACGTGATCAAATCTGACCTCCCCAAGTTTGATATCACTTCTAGTTTCCTCTAGAGCATTCTTTACAACATTTTCAGCGTCATCTGCGTTTTTCTTTATTTGAACAGAAACATTATGATCATAAAGGTCCTTGAATGATGCGAAGACTCCTTTCTTCAAGACCAAAGTATAACAATTATATGGACATGCAGATACCCAAGGTTTCGTCTCAGAAGATTGACATAAAGAATTATCGATTCTAATATGCGAGTATTCACGATCTTCATCGTAATCCAGGAGGCCTGTCCTCTGCTGTATGCGGTCGATCGCGTCAGATTTCTCAAAGCCTGGAACTTCGGTGCTAACTTCAATCTTTTGAGAGAACGGACCAAGACTAAAGAGCATTCTAGGAATGACATGATAGGCCAATCTTGATTCGAGTAAATAGCTGTCCAGTTTTGACCTCTTTATCTTTCTGCGAATTGGTTGAAACGCTTGGTCGAAATACGACAATGATTTCTCTGAGAAATCATTACGCTTCTTAGAATGCAGATAAGTTTCTCCTGCCATGATCCCGGTAGCGATAGCTGGTCGCATGCCATCAATGAGAGAACCAATCTTGATGAAAGAACCAAGTGCATCACCAATAGCCAAAAACCTATCTCGATAGGGCTTCGCGATCATACATTTAGAGCCAATCGGGATGTTATGAGCAGAATATTCCAGAAGAGTAGCACCTTCAATTATCCTAGAGATGAAAGGGTGTCGCTCGAATGCCGCTAGCAGATCCAGGGGCTTGCCAATCTTATCTAACAATCCCATGGAATTGGAGACCCAATTTCTTAGATTGATCACGATACCTAAGGAAATAGTGTCTTTGTTCGTGTAAAGAAAACCTCCACCACTCAGACCTTCCATGAAATCTCCCAGGAAAACAATCGCCTTACCGACTCCCTCTTTGACTGAAAGTCTTTCTTCAATAGTTCCAGGTTCGAGCTTGTAGACGTGTTTTATACCGTGGTAGAAACTCCCCGTATCAGGCTGTTGACGTAGAGCAGCCTTCTCGATAAGATTTGAAGTAACACCGGAAGCATCGATTATCAGATCTGCATAGACCTCTTCGTCAGTAGTTCTCAAGCCGATAATCTCATCGTTT
>DAEN01000096.1 GCA_002495315.1 Thaumarchaeota archaeon UBA141 | reverse complement strand
TGATTGATTTACAAATCTAATCGACGCGAGATATTTAAGATTCACTCATTCTGTATTGAATGATGAGGATTGCTCCTGCTGCAGCAGAGATACGCGATCCTATTCACGGATATATTTATCCAACAGAACTGGAAAAGTCGGTAATAGATACTCCTGTATTTCAGCGTCTTCGGCGAATAAGACAGCTTGCTGGGGCTCATTTAACTTATCCTGGAGGACAGCATTCTCGCTTTGAGCACCTCGTTGGTGCCATGCATCTTGCAGGAAAAGCATGTGAAACACTTGCTGAACGGACATCGTTTTCGGTCGATGACGTGAGAGAGCTTCGTTTGGCAGGTCTTTTGCATGATGTGGGACACGGTCCATATTCTCACCTCTTTGAAGAGGTGATGTCTGAAAGGCGAAATGTTACCCATGAAGATATGACGGTTCGGATAATCAGGGAAACTGAGCTGCGGGATATACTGTCTGCACATGGTATTGATGCCGTAGATTTTTCACCTCTTGCGATTGGTCTGTCGGAGCGAAAACCCCGATTCATGAATGACGTAATTGGGGGTGGTCTTAGCATAGACACTATGGATTATCTTCTGCGCGACTCCTACTTTACAGGAGTTGAATATGGGAAAGTTGATGTCCACAGAATAATAGATGCTTACGAAGTAGCTGATAGTCGGTTAGCTCTAGATCGTGCAGCTCTCTACGCATTTGAAGCTCTTATGATCGCACGATATGAGATGTTTAGAGCCGTATACTTCCATAGGACAGTACGTTCTGCGGAATTGATGCTAGTCCGAGCTATGACATTGGCTGATGATACACTCGGTTTGACCGATCTACGAGATCTAGAGAAATATCTCTATTTGACTGACGAGGTCGCTCTGGCTAGTCTCATTGATCTCGATCCAGCTGGGAACTCGCAGCTAAAGAGAGCAAGGGAGCTCGCTATCTCATATAGAGATCGAAGGTTACTCAAATGTGTTTTTGAAGAGATCGTACAGAGGAAAGACCGTCTCTTTGATAGAATATTTAGCCAACGTAGCATAAGGGACCAAATTGCCAACGAAATGGCTAAGGAGGCAGATGTCGATGCTGAAGAGGTGTACGTTGATGTTCCCACGACTCCGTCGGTCCCATTGACATCTGCTCGGCAAACTCTATCCGAGATTACTCTCGTCTCTAAGAGTAATGGTGAGTCCAAATACGAGACCCTTGGACTAGATCAATTGCCATTGGTAAATGCAATCTCGGGATACATGGATATCTTGAGAGTATATACTACGGAGGACAACAGGGAGAAAGTCGAGAAAGCTGCAAAGAGCTTCTTCGCTACTGACGGTTTTGCAACGCGAATATCTATGTAAGAAATCCAAGGCGTCGTTTCGGTGTCGTTGTCATACCCTATCCGACCGCTTCTGGTACCATTGATCATTTCGACTATACTTTTCATCGTCTTTTTGATTCTTGGTTATTTGAATAGCGATGCCTTCTCTTCAGAATTGTCTACGCCTATACGGGAGATGGCACAGTCATTCGCTGATCTCGATCCTTTCTTCTTGGTGGTCATAATCATAGTAAACAACGCGATCAAACTCCTGTTAGTGATTATGCTAGGATTCGCGTTCTCGATATTACCTGTACTCTTTCTGGTTGGTAACGGGTTGGTGATAGGTGTAGTCATGAGTGAGGCGATGCAGATTAACGGGCCTCTTTTCCTCGTTGGTGCTTTATTACCTCACGGGTGGATTGAGATTCCAGTTTTTCTGCTATCTAGTGCTATCGGGATGAGAATGGGATATGTGGCGTATCTCAAGATGAGAGGCACTGATTACCAGCTAAAGCGAGAAATATTCCTGGGAATTCAGTTTTACCTGCGCCGTCTATTTCCATTGTTACTGATTGCTGCTATAATAGAAGCATATTTGACTCCTATTTTGATTGAGTTCCTAGTTCCGTAGCAAGAACTACACTATGGAGACGGTTCCTTTTGACGCATCAACAGACGCGTTTTTAATTCCGCGAAGGGACTCGAATCCACCATCCGGCAGATCCACTACTGGTATTCCACTAATAGCACATCCGGAGACGGTGATAATATCTGAGTTCATGTTGATGATTGCTGCAGGAGCTGTGCGGTTTTTTGACAGACTGTAGATGACATATGCTCCTACACTGCTACCGACGCTGTAGGGGAATGCCAACACTTTGCCGGTGAAAACTTGTCCGACGAGCTCATGTTTCGGATCTGAAATTACTCCTTTATCAGGATCAACACCTGCAAGGAAGGCAATCGGTTGGTTCGTGAAGATCAGATCTCCTTGGGTTTTCCCTGCGACAAGACCTCTGCCTTGAAGAGTTTTCATTGAAGATACTCCTTGAGAATTTCTTCGGTACTCTTCAGTGAGACTTTGATCCCATGTACCCTCTTGATGTAGTGAACTGCTTTGCAGGTATCTGTAACAATGCTTTCAGTATTAAGTTCCCTCAAGACCGGGGTGAAGTCTGCGCAAGAGTCCCGAAGAAACTCCCCTCCAGCGTTCTTGATCTTATTCACGTCACCGCGTGCTAGAGCCTCATCGTAGACTCTACGCGAGCAGAAGATTATACATCGTCGCCGGAATTTCTTCTTGCCTATTGCTGCAGCAAGCTTCTTGACCTCCTCAGTTAACATCTGGGGACACCCAAAGACGATCGCGTCCCCCTCGGTTGTCTCCTCAAATTCAGAGAGAAGAGCGTCACGCTCAATCGATGTATAGTCGATGACCTCTGCATTGTTAACTTGTTTGACCAGTACGAACATCCCAGAGGCTCCTACTGTTCCTATTCCAGCGGACAACGATTTCGCTTCTTCTTTGGAGATATGGTCAATCCCGGAGAATCCCAGGGTTTGATCAGTAAGCTTTCCTGCAAAGTATCCCAGAAGACTGTAGTCCATGGTGCCAACATGTCGGCCTTGAACTCTGACTACGAGCTTTGGCCGTCGATTTTCGTCCAGATGTAGTCCTGAATATGCTGTTTTGCCGGTCACTGCACTCGCAAGAGCACTTAATCCGCTTTCCCTGTTGGTTCGTAGACCAAGCATAGAATTTGCATAGATGGCCGCTGAAGATTCGGACCAGCTAACATGACTACCTTTGTCAGGGAGATCAAATCCTTCGTAAGGAGTACAGGTGAATGACTCGGTGACCCCTATTCGACGGTAGGAATTCACGATCTGCAGCTGCTTGTTGACATAATCTGTAGGTATGTGATATTGTTGGAATGTCTGGAGGTCGATACTGCAGGGATTGACTGTGGTGAAGACTTTCGTGCGGGCGGTCGAGCTGAATGACTCCAAGAATTGGAGTCCAGATTCCCCGATGGTCATATAAGAAGCTCCGGATACGTGTGCATGAGCTATTGGAATGAGTCTATCTGCATCTGTGAGCTTCCCGATTGCAGTAAGAATTTGATAAGCTGTTGCTACAGCTTCGCCTTCTTCTCCATTTAGGGCCTTTTCTTCATCCTGCGTCAGATTCATGTATATCCCTTCGAGGAATCTATAGGGAATTGCGTGGTCTTATAATGCTTCATCATCTAAAATGACCTTCTTAGTCTGCCGTGTATTGCAGTAACCACCGGTAACTAACTAATTCAGTTTTACAGCATATATTGCAAGATAGATTCTGGATTACAATGAATATTTAGTCAAGAATTAAGAATAGAGAAAAGTAAGACTATTTCATGTCCTAAGCGTTATTAGCGTCTAGATATGTGTATAATGCGTGCCGTAGGTGAGTTTCCCACTTGCCTGATATCAAAAAGTTGATGGAGGAGATTCTGAGGGAAAAACCTGAGATTACTAAGAACGAGCTCGAGAAACTCATCCAGGAGAAGAAGGAGCAGGTCGGCGCAGGACATCTAGGCGAATCAGGGGCATGTTGGTTAGTAGCGGGTGATCTAGGTGTCTCATTGGAACAGATTAGTACGGGAGATCTAGAATTGAAAGACCTGTCTGTCGGTGCAAGCGAAGTCACAGTGGTGGGAAGAATTCTTACAATCTATCCTGATAAGGTCTACAGTCGTAAGGACAGCACCGAGGGACACCTTCGTCGACTAGTCATCTTCGATGATGCAGCTACTGCAAAGTTGAGTATCTGGGAGGAGAAGACGGGACTTGTAGATGAGTTAGGGATAGGACCGGGATCAGTCATACGTGTGGTAAGGGCATACTCGAAGGCTGGCCTTGATGGAGCTCCAGTACTCAATCTTGGCAGCAGGGGGGAAATAGAGAAAGTTGACGATCATGCTATTGTTTCAAAACTGCCAACTGTTGAAGCCATTACTATTGATGTTGGTGACGTCAATAAAGCTGGATCAAATCTCTCAGTTCAGGGTGTTCTCCGACAGGAACCGAGGCACTCTGAATTTGTCAGGCGTGACGGCAAGCCAGGCACCGTTCTGCAGTTATACTTGAGAGATCGGCAGCGACCAGTAGATATTCGAGTTGCTATATGGAACAACAATTCTCCGGAGCTTCGCGCTCTGAGAACAAAACAGCTAGTTCGATTGGTCAATCTGCGGTCTAAACTTCTTCCCGAAGGGGGAAACTTACCAATAGATTTCGAGCTTCACGGTGACGAGGGCACCTTTGTCGAAACTCTTGGTATCGAAGAGACTAGCGAGAAGTCTGTCCAGGAAGACAATGAGCCGAAACGGTTCAGAATACTCTCTATAGGTCCAAAGGCCGAAAGAGATGCGGGCGAGTATATTTCATCACTGATTGTCGGGTATTCTGAGAAGTACTATACGCTGATTGTGAAGGGAACTTCTATAGCTACTTTTCAAAAAGCACCAGTAGAGCAGATAGTAGAATGTAATCCAAGACAGCTAGGTACTACTGCTCTGCTATGTGATGATGAAACTCCTCTGACCCTTGTTGCAGATGACGACTCATCTATTCCAAAATCGGAGCAACTTTTTAGAAAAGTGAATGAGTCTGGGAAATCGGAAGGCCCAATGTTCCTTCAGGTCATCGCATTATCGCGGACAGTAACGCAAGAAATCACAACTCGTGATGGGATGGTGGTGAAAAGGGCCGAAATTACCGTGGGAGATGAAACGGGCGAGGTCAAGCTTGTTGCATGGAGACATCTAACCAATGCCCTCGAAGGAGTCATGCCCGGAGAACGGATTCGAATCAAGGGGGCTGTCAGTCAAGCGGGAATGGGTGATACGTTAATGCTCCTGATGAAACCATATTCATCTATCGAGCAGTTAGGCTAGTTAGTCTCGCCAGAAACCTTTCGTGGCAACATAGGTCTTCTCGGCGCGGTATATGTTCTGGTAAACCTCATTTTCGTCTTCAACTCCTTTTCTCAGGATCCTGGCAGCTGTATCAGAACCAACACCAAAACCAGAGAGCACAATGATGGCCTTTGCTCCAAAGTGTTGAATAAGAGATGAAGTCTTCCAAGCGCGGCGGTATGCTGTCTCTTCTTCATGATTGAGTTTTGCACCCTTTATCCTTTTCTTCACGATCTGGATCAACTGATTGTCTCCTAAGTAAGTATCCGTAACGAGTCTAGATCGACAGTGATGACAGACCACTGGTTCTACTACCTCGCTTGATTTCATCACTGATTCCCATTCGCCACAACTGAGGCAGACTAGACGATGTCTTCGTTTATTCAGACGTTCCTTGACCAGATCTAGGACTGCCTTTTCGATCGTAGTTGGCAGGGCGCTGAAGGTGGAGGAGTATTCTAGGATGGGTTTAGCTAAAGGCGAGAAGGAATCTGCGTTGGAGATGCGAATTTCCATCTCTCCTGATCGAATCATCATGAGAATCTCTTTTGTCTTTGAGATGTGGTACTTCTCATGGAAAAGTTCTCTCAACACTTCTTGATGTAACGGCGTCCCACGGTATCTTTGTTGGATCAATCTTGCCGCACGACGATCGTATTGAGCTCCCTTCGATATCACGCCAAATTTCTTGGAGACATGCCAAGTCTTCCAGTTTAGGGGATGGGTCCCAACAACAGCTGCTGATAGTATCGTCTCGAGATCGTATTCGTCTCTGAGAGTCTCGACAATTTCTAGTGGTGTAAGGGAACCTGTAGAGGTGAGAAGAATCCTGTACGGGTCAGATCGGGCATCAACAAGGAATCCAACCCTTGACGAAAGTATGGTGGATAGAAGTGTAGCCAGGGTCTGATTTATTTTGGTCCCGAGACAGGCATGAATTACGAGCGTACTGCTTGTGCCTTCTTTTCTCTCAATAACAATTTTCTGATTGTCCGGCACGCAACCTAGTATTGTGCTAGTTGCTCGAAGTCCCTCAACTTGTGCTGTACTGACGGAGATGGATGCACGAGATAGTATCTTTCGGCGCAGACGACCAACCTCAATTGCTGTATTGAAATCGACTGGTAATAATTCGCCAATCCAGTCAGGAATGTTCGCCACATCGCGTGATGCCGGGGTGACGTTGACTATTCTTTTCTCCTCATCTATGGAAATAATTGCCCAATGTGTACCCTTGAGTACGAAGCTCTTGCCAGGTTCTCCATATTCACCTACGAACATCTGATCAAGGCGACCGATAGTCCGTCTCGATACTGTATCCTTAACTTCGAACTGGACTATATCGGGGATAGTCGAAACGTTGTCATAGTAGTATTGATATGTTTGTGGCACCTTCCGCTTGACTTGTTCACCGTCATACCATAAGATCCCCTGCTTCGCAAGAATGCTCAGGCAGGCTGAAATGTCTTCCAAGGCAATGTCTTCGAAGCCATATGCCTGATGTATGAGCTCAAGAGCTTCTGTAGTTGTATATCTGGTCCTATCAAGGGACATCCCCGCAAGCTGGTGCGCAAGAACGTCTAGAGATCCTCTGTGTATCTCATTCGCTTCGTATGTTGCGTTCTGAATTCGATCAGAGAGAGCAATGTTCTCTAACTCGGCGTCAAGGTTGTTCGTTAACACAAGGCCAGCAGCAGGTTCTCCAACACGATGTTTGCTTCTTCCTATTCTTTGGACAAGCTTAACTGCTTGACGAGCTGAGCCGGATTGAATCACTAGATCGACTCCTCCAATATCCAGACCAAGCTCTAGTGAAGAGGTACAGATGACAAGGCGTGCATCTCTATCTCGAAGGCGGGATTCAGCATCTTCTCGTATTTCACGGGAAAGAGAACCGTGATGAACTTCGCTACCTAGTTCTGGAGCCTTAGCTTTTATTATCGATCCGAGGTATTCAGCTTCAACTCTAGTATTAGTGAAGAGCAGAACGGTTCCGCCAAGACTTTCCACTTTCTTTACATGTTCGATCACTGAATATGCGAGTTCGTTGATAGACCCTTCAACATATTTCCTATTGATGACGTATTTTCGGCTGGCCGGATCAGTGAGTATTGCCGACTTTCTTCTAGATCCGACAAGGAAACGTGCAGCCTCAGTCAGATCGCCAACCGAAGCTGAAAGACCAACCCGCACGATCTCTTGAGTCACCAAATTCTGAAGTCTTTCGAGACTGAGTGATAGGTGTGCTCCTCTTTCGTTCCCAAGGAGTTCGTGTAGCTCATCAATAACGACCCATTCTAGAGTTTTCAAATTCTGACTCATCTTGGGACTAGTAACCAAAATTGCCAGTGTTTCCGGGGTCGTTACGAGGACCTCGGGAGGATTAGTGAGCATTTTCTGTTTTTCGTTTGTAGATGTATCACCGTGACGTACCTCCGCTGAAAAACCCCTCATCTCTGAATACTTTGTAATCCTTCGAAGGATATCGCGGTTGAGTGCGCGAAGGGGGGTGATGTACATAATTCTTACACCTTTACTTTGGGGGGGCTTGGCTAGGAGTCTAGTTAGAATAGGGATGATCGCTGCTTCCGTCTTCCCAGAACCTGTGGGTGCTACTAATAGAGCACTTCGACCTCGTAAGATCACAGGAAAGGCTTTCAGTTGAATTGGTGTGGGTTTTTCCCAACCGAGCTCTTCTAAGCTTGTTACAGCTTGATGTTCCAGTTCAAGGGGTGTCTGCATGAATCTAGGTTCTTTCCTTAGTCAGGGAATCGTATTGGTAAACAAATATGATGACTAGTGTCGTGACGAATAGTAACAACGCAAGGCCCTGCAGAGAACCGAAGAATTCAGGGACGGTCATCTCAAGGGTGATTATAAATGGACTGAAGTCCTAATAAGAATTGCGTAGAGGAAGATACAGAAAAGACTTGTGGCTACAGTCTCGGGAACTAAGATTCGAAAGTCTTCTCTTGACTAATCTTCAGTTAACTAGCCGAAGGGAATAACGTGCATGGCCATAAATTTGCTGATGAAAGTAAATCCAAATCCTGTTGACCGCGGTAATAATTCCCAACGAAACATCAGGAAACCTGAGTTAACTAATACTCCATCATCAACTCCCGTCTTATCATTCTCTTGTCGAGATGAATAAGAATCGGACTGACATTCTTGCAGATCGTTACGTTGTGCGGTCAAGACGTAGAACCTTTGCGAGTAATTTGTTTTGATCAGCTTCAGAAGATTTCGATCTCGAGTGGCTTAGAAGAGGCAGAGGCCTGTCCGCCTCTTATGTAGGTGTGAGTTCCCCATTTGACTATTACCTTAGATGATAGGCTATGTTTTCCCATTCCAAGATCTGAACCAATTAACGGTATATCGTGTGTGAAGTCAAAGAGGAATGAGCGCGCCTCTTCTTGGTTGGTCGGCACTCTGGGATTGTCATCCTCATTAGTGACTAAAATCCATTTCTTGGTCTGGGATCCAATTTGACCGTCAGCATCACCAGGATCTTTACTCAGGTATATTGTGGCTCTCCTAATGAATTTCTTTTGGACGACGAGGTTTCTTAGAACAAATGCTCGCTTGCGTTTTTGTAGCTTTATGGAACACTTGAGTCGAATCATGGTATCATGTACGTCGTACGCTTTGTCCCACGTACTGGTATTGAAGGAGTCGCGCAGTCCTCCTTGGATGCTGAATCTAATAGCAAGAGAAATGGGCTCGTCAGTTCGTACTCTTGTACAAGAGGGAATTATTCTGAGATCTTGAATAACGGTCTGGCTGTATTGGGACAAGTTCTATTCTACCAACGGGTGGCTAGATATCAACTTTGAAGTCTATGAAAAAGACGGGATCAATCACGCCGAAATAAGTGACTTTACTTGCAAAACACCCTTCTTAATTGCCATCAACATGCTGCAGATTGTCTTTGCATCTTTGATTTGATTGGATAGTATCATGTTAATAGCGCGTTCTGGCGTCATTTTCATTGGTTCAATGAACTCATCAAAATCTGGAGTACCCTGTGCGGGAACCAAGTCGCGTGCATAGAAGATATGGATTATCTCGCTACTGTAGCCAGGTGCGACATAACATTCAGTTAACTTTCTTAGGATTTTTGCTCTATGCCCAGTTTCTTCGATAAGCTCGCGAGCCGCGCATTGTCTAGGTGTTTCTCCTTTTTCCAGAGTTCCTGCTGGAACCTCTATTAGGACTTCGCCAGTTGCATATCTGAACTGTTTGACTAGAAGAATTTGTCCATCATCAAAGATGGGTACTATAGCTACTGCTCCTGGATGATATACAACGTCACGCGTAGCTAGGCTCCCTGAAGGTAGTCTGATCTTATCTCTTCGAACTTCTATAATTCTACCTTTCAAAACGCTTTGGGATGTGACCTTTTCCTCTTGCAACAATCAACATCACTCTGTTAATCACGGATAGACAGCTCCGCTCATAATCTTAGCGGTAGGGATTGAGTGAATGAAAGGTCTTGTTAATATCAGAGCGCGGTTTCTAGACAAAGAACGACCCTGGATGGAGAAAAAACGGGTTGTAACTTCTTTTTTACTTTACAATTCACTAATACTCATTCTCAAGCGGAGCTCCCATGTGAAAACTATGAAGGGCCGATGGGCCGGGGTCAGCGGATATATTGAAGGCGAAGAGGATCCTTTAGACAGGGCTCTAAAAGAAATTTCAGAAGAGGTGGGACTGGAGAAAGAGTCTTTGATTCTAATCAAGCGTGGAGAGCCCGTAGATTCCTTGGATACGATTCGTAAAGATGTTGTATGGGTTGTGACACCTTTTCTCTTCAGAGTTAACAGTCCCCAGATACAGATTGATTGGGAACATGAAGATTATCGATGGGTCTCTGTGGATGAGATAAAAGACTTTGAAACCATTCCCGGCTTGATGAAGACCTTGAAGCGAGTACTTCCAGACTAATGAATACTACTTACAGACGACGAATTTGAAGGGGTAATTGTGGATGTCTTCGCCGCCGTTGGGTCTTACAATCAAGGTGCTCCCAACCTGTACTCCTGCTTTCTGATCTTTTGTAGTCGGATTTGGTTGAATAGTTATGACCATGTTTTCTTTAAGGGTCATCTCAGGAAGTGGGTAGACCGAATTCCTAGTACCCATTTCAGGTGGGGTGACTGCTACTCCATGCACTAGGCTATCACAAGTGGTAAATCCTGCTTCCTCTATCACGTCACTAGCTTCCATAATGTCTTTTGTCGTATTACCCGGACGAAGGGTCTTCGCAATCTTGGAATACGCCTCGAAGGCTGCCTCGTATAGTTTCTTGTAAAGAGCTGTTGGTTCCTCGCCCACTGCAAAGGGTCGATGTGCTTGGCTTCCATATCCCCAGTACGTGGCGGTAATCTCGGTGTTCAGAACGAATCCTTTCTCCAGTATTCTCGCGCTGGGGAACTGCCATGGGACTTGGCGATCTGGTTCATGCATGGAAGTGGCACTAACAAAGTGTATTCCAGGGAATCCACCCTGTGGAAGATACGCTTGCTGAATCAACGTGGTTGCCTCATATTCGTTGAGGCCCGGTCGCAGATCCTTCTCTAGAGCCATGAATGTGAGGTCCGTGAGCTCAGCACCCTTTCGATGCCACTCTATCTCCTCATTAGTCTTGACAATGCGATGGTTAAGAAAGTCTTTGGATAAGTCTACAACTTCAAGGTTCGTTTTATCCAATATCTCTTTGAATTGTCCATATGGAATGGATGAAGCCAATCCAATCACGCCCATCCTGTGTGGCCTGGGATTCATTTGTTGCACATGTTGGACGAGTGTCGAAACAGGTTTACCTCCGAGCCATCTCACATCGTTGATAATCGAGCAAGCCCTGATGTTATCAAGATGGTTGAAGAAATGTACATAGAGCGATGATTCGCCCTCGTTTGGGATGATCAACCATGCGGGAGATCGAGGGAGATATTGTGTAAGGTAGTTTATGTTAGCAGTACCTGCAGAATTTCCATAAACAAGAACGAAGTCTACGTTCTGTTGTTTCATCATTCCTCGTAGATGGGTATATCGTCTCTCAAACTCTTTCTCTGAGAATCTAGGAAAGAGGTCGCTTGCAGTCATTCTACTTACATCGAGCTCCTGTGCCAGTCATTAAAAACACCTTCTAGAAGCTGTAGGCGGACAAATGTTCGAAATTATATGTGTCTTCACTAACTTCTGCTTTCTCTGGAAGGCTCTCAAGCGGTTTCCATCTGTCAGGCGAACGCGTAGTTCCATCCCAACCCACTTGTTCTAAGTAGAAGAACAGTCTGACCTGACGCTTTTCGGGGTCCATTATGTCGACAAAATATTCTCCACCGGGAAATGATCGTCCCTTGCCAAGAATTTCTACTCCATTGTCGCGCAAGTAGACGAGAGCTGACTTTAGCTCTTGATAGGTCCTTAACTGGATGCCTGTCCGAACTAGCTTGTCTTTCTTATTTATGACATCAGGGGACTCGGGGGAATAAATCACCAAGCCGTGGTGGTCTGCTCCATATCTGAGGTATATTGCGTCCTTTGTCTTTGCGCTGATCTTGAAACCGTTGATCCGTGTGTAGAATGCCGCTAGTGCTTCCGGATCTTCAGATTGTATGGCAAGGTATGTCAATTTAGTTAACTTGAACGGTCTTGGCAAGAAAGATCCATGAACGTTGAACCGGTTTTGCTCTAATTCCTTCTTAATATCTACCAATAGATCGCGATAGGGGTTGAGGCTATGATCTCCTGTATCTTTTCTAGCACCTTCTAATGTTAAGAGCGCTTGGCTTGTCAGATCTTCATCTGAGGGGATAGCTTCATCCAACTCACCATTTGGGCCTCTGACCCACTTCATAACTTTCCAGGCGGCGAGGGGTTTTGACGTTCCTTGCCAGCCTATGACTTCTCCACTAGATTGAGTATGTTGCATATTTGATTCAGGATCATAGTAGTATACAGCGTAGTTGCTACCAGGCATTCTAAGTGCTACCTCTTGAATCTCAACTTGCTTCTCCCTGAAATATCGAAGAGAGCCTCGTAGCTCTTCGTACGAGCCGACGTCCCATGCGTAATGATTTATGGTGGTATCGTCGTGTCTTCCATCAAACGTCTGCTTAACGGTCTCTGGAACAAATGCCAAGTTGTGCATATCGGGTCCCATCGTCATGAAGAAGAAGGGAGTTGGGAGAAATGGGCACATTGCAGGAGGGCCATTCTTCGAGTCAATACAATCCATTAGCTTTAGTCCTAAGAGACCCTGGTAAAAGCGAAGTGTGGCGTTAAAATCTCTGTAATACCACACAACGTGATTGAGCCTTCGTGCTTTGAATGGCCTTTCTAACTCGACTCCGCCAACATCATAAGACTCTATCATGTAGAGTGACAGAATTTTCTAGGATTATTTATTATTTATAATCTGAGAATTTCTCCAAAAAGAAGATTCAGCCTATGGGCGTTTATCGTTACTATAGTGATAGTCAATGCGCTCCAGAGGATTAGAAAACACTCGTATTAGGCCAAAGATTTAACATGAACAATAGCATGGGCGGGAAATCCTATCGGTAAGAATAAAGCACACTTGACTTGTTCGATTATCAGGTGTTGAATTTGTCCAAGACAGGATTTGGTATTAGACTCCCAATGGCTGGCCCCCTAGCAAACATGGCCAATCTTCTGCAAGTCGCTAAGACGTCTGAGGAGATGCATTACGACATAATTTGGGCCAGCGATCATATAATGTGGACATCGAAAATGATTTCCCATATTGGTACAGGATCTCTCGAAGCTGTCAAGCAGGACCAAGATCCAGACGTATTTGAGTCAATTACAACCCTATCGTATTTGGCCGGAGTTGTTAAACAGATCAAGCTTGGCATAGCGGTTCTTGTTCCCGTACCACGCCATCCTGTAGTCCTTGCTAAACAGTTGGCTAACCTCGACATATTGTCTCAAGGCAGGCTGTGTCTAGGGATCGGGATCGGTTCTAAAGGTACCTCGGCAGAGCCTTTCGCGGCCTTTAAGATGCCATTTAATCAGAGAGGTAAAATGGTTGACGAGTATATTACTTCCCTAAAGGAGATCTGGACGAAGAAGGTTTCTTCATTCAGTGGAAAGTTTGTCAATTTTGAAAACGTTGAAGTTTATCCCAAGCCGCAACAGAAGCCCTATCCAAGAATCCTCACGGGAGGTTTCAGTACAGCTGCCATTCGACGTGCAGCTAGACTAGGTGATGGATGGTTACCAGGTTTTCTCACCCCAGATCAGGTTCGCGATGGCCTAGAGAAAATCAAAGATACACGGAATAGCCTTGGCCTTACGTCGGAGGGATTCCATGTTTCTGTGAGTGCTTTTACTAGTATAGCTGATGACGCCAAAGATGCAGAGAAGATTGCATCAAGAACGATAACCTCTAGACTTGCAAGCATGGGCAAGGAGAAGCTGAGTGTTACGCCGAGCTTTGAGGAGGCGAAGAAGATTTGTCTATTCGGTGATCCGCGTGAGATCACGGAAAGGATAGGGGAGTATGTTGATGCTGGTGTGGACGATTTCGAACTCCATTTGATCTGCCATAATATGAACAGCTTCGTGGAGATGATGGAGCTTTACGCCACAAAAGTTATTCCCTCATTCAAGTGATTGCTGAGAGTCGAGAACCAGCATAGTATTCGTCCAAATGCCAGTAATTCTGTTGTCTGTACTCATTTAGCTCGACTTCCTGGCGTCGAACTTGGCTGAAACTAACTCAGCTCTCTTTTCCACTTCCTGATGGATCTCATCTACGTTCAAGCTCAATATTTGCCTATTCAACATGATTATCTTGCCATCTATGATGACATCTCTGACATTCGAACCTGAACACGAATAGATGACGTGGCCTAAGGGATCACGTTCTGCACCTGTGTATGGTCTTCTCATTTCAACGGTGATCAGATCTGCTTTCTTCCCAACTTCTAAACTCCCAATCTTATTCGCCTTCCCCAAAGCTCTAGCTCCGTTGTTCGTCCCCATTTTTAGGGCATCTTCGAGACTGATTGCCGTTGGATCAGCATTTACAACATTATGTAAGAGGGGTGCCGTCCTCATCTCGCGGAAAATATCTACATTGTCATTGCTACTGAAACCGTCGCAACCCAAAGCAACATTGACGTTCTTTCTAATCATTCTTGGTATAGGGGCTATCCCGTCTATCACTTTCATGTTTGTTGTTGGACAATGAGCAATGCTAACTTTCCCTTCAGCTAGTATGTCTATGTCTTCATCGGAGATCCACACTCCATGAGCATACACTCTTCTTTCTCCTAGTAGACCAACCTTCTGAGCAAACCGTCCAGGAGAAATTCCCATCTTCTGCAGAGGTTCCCTATCCTTCGGACCTTCCATGAAGTGAATTGTCATGCCCGTATCTAGTTCTTTAGCCAGTGCAGATGCATCTTGGTAGAAGACTGGTTGCGATCTCCCTAAATGAGGTGGTTCTAACCAGATATCTATCTTTCCATCCCCTGCTCCGTTATACCGTTTGAAGAAGGATTTAGCTTGTCCTAACGTGTCTTCTTCACCAGCACCCTTCTTCATCTCTAATCGAGGAGAATCAGTCACGAACTTTGCGATACATGCTCGCATCCCTGATTCGAGAACAGCATTAACGACTCCTTCGAGACCATGTCTGGAATATAGCAGGCTATCAAGAAAGCACGTCGTTCCAGTCTGTATCATCTCTAGCATTACTAACTGAGCTGAAGTCTTACCATCATCCTGGTCGAGAACGCTCTTGAAAGGGACCATCCATTCCCCCAGCCAGTCTGCAAGAGCTACGTCATGAGGGATGAGTCCTCTTGAAAGAGTGTTTCCAGTATGTATGTGGGCATCAACTAGGCCGGGTAAAAGGAAACAATTCCTGGCATCTATTGTATGTTCGGGGTGGGCAGTCTGGGATTTTACTGTATCAATGTCACCCAGTGCAATTATCTTGTCCTGTTCAACTAACAAGGCACCGTTCCGAATGATCTTGTTCTCAGGATCTACCGTAAGTAGCGTAGCATTCTGGATAAGGATGGACATACAGCGCGGATGGATAAAGCTTGAGATATATTAGCCCTGGGCTATGAGAAGATTTCTTACCAAGGTTCTCCGGCCCAAATAAATAGCCCCTTACGAATTGCCAGCCAACGCAGTGAAGAACTGTGACTTTGACACAATCGATCGTGAGCATTGAGAATGTTGTTGCCACAGGGGATGTATTCCAAAGAGTTGATTTGGTTGAGATAACAAAGAAGTTCCCCGGAGTTGAATATCATCCTGAAACGTTCCCAGGGCTAGTATTTCGTCTGAAATCACCAAAGACATCAACCCTCATATTCGGCTCTGGAAAAATGGTGTGTACAGGAGCACGGTCTGAAGAGCAGGCAGTAAAAGCAATTCGAGCTGTAGCTGAGAATCTTCACGCGAAACATGTCATACAACCAAAAGAACCAAAAACAGAGGTACAGAACATTGTTGCCTCTGGAAACCTTGGTGGAAAGATCTACTTGGAGGAGGCGGCGAGACAACTACCGAGATCAATATATGAACCAGAGCAATTCCCGGGCGTAATCCATCGAATGGTTGAACCAAAGTGCGTGTTTCTACTATTTGCTAGCGGAAAACTTGTATGCACGGGAGCAAAAAGTTCAGTGAAAGTTTACCAAGCAGTTAGCGCGATGCACAATAACCTAGAGCAGCGCAATTTGATGATGTATTAATCAGCTCTGCGTCTATTATGAAATTCCTTCTATGAGCTCTAGCTCCGAAATGGTCAATTTCACAATTGTTGATCCGTCCAAAACCGTGGGATGGAGATCCTCCCAGGTAACACTGAGTCCAAGCGGATACGAATCTAGTCTGTTGACTGAAACTCCGTCAGACAGAGCTGTCACTTGACATTTGGGTTACTGGTCTTTCTAGTTCAGGAGTTTCTCCCTGGTGTGCATCAGCAGGGTTCTCGATAATATTGCTTCGGAGTTGATTGATCACTTGTTCAAGTTCGCGAAGTTTTTCTTCTAGTTCAAATACGCGAGAATCTGCTTCAGCTCTTGGCATCATGGATGAAAGCTCTGACTCCAGTTGTCTGATGTGATTTCTAAGTCTCTCATTCTCGCCATCTTTAGCGGTTAGGTTTCCCTCAAGCCCGTTTATACGCGCTGTTGCCTCTGATTTAGGGATCGTTTCTGAAAGTGACATTTCTAGCTCTAAGACACGGTTTTTTAGCTCTTCTGCTGAGCTACGAGACACGGAGTTAGATATCTGACTCTCAAGCTCATGAAGCTTTGGCATCGTTCCTATCTGAACTTCAATACCCTCTATCTTCTGGACACATTTTTCTGAGAGACCTTTAACATCGTCAACCGATTTCTGAAGTTCTGCAGCTCTTCGAGCGTCAACTGTTCCACTATCTCTGAGCAATGTAATTGTTTCTTCCATTAGGGGATGGCTTTGTTGTGCTTCCTTTAGCTCTCTCTCCATTATTTCAAGCTCAGATACAGCCTTGGCCTTCATGGCCTCGTGCTCGGCTTTCGGTACGGATTTTGAGAGCTGAGATTGTAGCTCTTTCACCGTCATGATTAATTTCTTGACTTCTGAATGGATTTTCGTTGCTCTCTCTGACATCGGAATAAATCCTACCCTGGACAAAAATGGACTGTGAATTATATATTCGACAAAGTCTATAATATTTCTTCAATAGCTTCGCGTAAAACTACCTGTGAATTATGTCGGGATGAAATTGCATTTTCCAAGACGAATCATTCTAAATATTAGTAAATAGAAGTGGATCTTGTTGCTGGGTGAATTCTTTGGCCTACTTGCCGCTCTTTTCTTCGGAGCAGGTGAGATTTTTGTAAGGAAGGGCCTAGCCTCTGGAGGGACGCCACTCTCGTCAGTCTATCTGATGGCATTGGTGAATGTGATCATTCTCTGGCCTCTTGCCTTGCTGTTTACTGATCCAGAGCAGATTGGAATCGTCGGTCTAGGTTTCCTTATTCTCGCAGGATTTGTGGGTTCGACTCTTGCGCGGCTACTGAGATCAATTGCCATCTCAAAGCTTGGTATAGCTGGCTCTGCACCTATCATAGCATCATATCCACTCTTCGCTGCAGCCTTTGCGACTCTTACAAGATCAGAAGAATTCACCCTAATATTGGCCACGGGAACAATCCTGATCATAGTCGGAGTATCACTATTGTTTGAGGGTGAATGGAAGATCAGTAAGCTAGGAGTTGTGCTTGCGCTGATTGCAGCTATCTTCTTTGGAGCTTCAGAGAATTTTCGCAAAGTGGGAGTCTCTGAAATCGGATCTCCATCATTTGCCGCTGCTGTAGTGGGTTCGGTTGCCCTTGTTACCTATGCAATCTATGCGAGAACTAGCAAAACATCCATACGATCACAAACACGCACTAGTTATTTCTTCATAGGTGGCGGGATTGCCAGCTCGTCGGCTTTATTGACAGCTTTCACGGCTTTGACTTTGGCTGACGTCGTCGTCGTGGCCCCTCTTCTTAACACAACTGTTCTTTTTGCTCTCCTATTGGCTCGGATTTTTCTACCTTCACACGAAAAGATCACCCTAAAGATCGTAATTTGCGCTCTAATCATTATGTTGGGAGCTATATTGATTGTAACCAGATAATCTTAAAGCTCATCGAAGGTTATGCTTTACAGAGAAGTGGTGAATACCTCAAGATTAAACAGTTCCACCGAGGAGCTCCTGCAAGAATCCAGGTCCGAATAACTAGCTCAGTATTGGGTGGAACCATTGAGGATTTAACACGCCGTTTTGAGTACATTTCAGATATGGTGGATGAGGGCGCAATGATAAAGAATGGGGTTCGTTCATCCGGTTTACAGAGATGACATCAAGTTGAGCTCGGCCCTAGAAGAATCAATATCAAAACTTCTTCGAGGCTTCCGTAACGATCCAGCAGTCTTGGATGCCTTTCTCCAATGGGCAGATAACCCCTCAAAGTGGCGAGAAGGGATGAACGTCGAAGAAAGCTATCCCTTCATTCTGGAGAATCTAATCGCTCGATATCCTGAACCTGTAGCACGCCGGGCCTTCGAGTACTTGCAGAAAGAGACTGCTAAGCTTCTAGTTATGGTTAATTTCAATGTGGAGCGCGTACGTGATAGCCTCAAAATAATGTCTACGGACGCCGTGTCTGTACTTCTGACTGGACTGGTGACAAGAACAAAGGCTCTAGCTCCTCAAGAACAAATAGCCATCAAGGCCTTTGCCATGGGAATCAGATCAAACGAGTGTGTCTTTTCTAGTGTAGTAGGTGACAATCCGAAGAATGGCGAAGACTTCAGACGCCACTTCGCCTGTATACTCTCTGCTGTTCCGAGTATAACTGAGTCTAGGTTACTGGCCATGTTAGGACAGACGGGTATAACAAATCGACTGCTACGGATAGCAAAAATGAATAGATTTGTTGAATACATCCCTTCCTCCGTCATACGGATTTCCGGGGACCAATTCTTAGAAAAATTGACTTCACCTTCACTGCCGGACACGGAAACAATCACTCAATCTATCACTGACGGAGGGACCACGGGCATTAACCTCCTACGTGATATATTGTCATCAAATGGTGTCATATATTCTCCGAAGACAGAAATCCCGTCATCTCTTGCAAGTATGGTCACGTCCTATAATGGCTACATTGCCCTTTCACCTTTCCTTAATTCAGCTGTTAAGAGCCATCTAGCTGACCCCGATGAATCACAGGTGATTGCACAGACAGTGGAGAAGGAATTTGTTACTCTTGAAGTTGTAGCGAATACAGTCTCTGGCGATCCGATCAGCGGTGTACGGTTATCAGTGGGGGGAGTTGAGGAGTTAACAAATACGTCTGGAACGGCTTCATTGCGTGTACCACCGGGTCATAGTACGTTATACGCCCATGCACCAGGATATGAATCAAGAACAATTTCTGTTGAGCCCCAACAAGATCACAGGATCCAGCTTCTACTAGAAGAAACAGTTTCTGAAGGGGCGACAATTTCCCTTGGCGTTAGAATTGAGGAGTCACTGCTTTTGAAATCTGGGAAGGACGCAACAGGTGAGAAAGAGATTCATATCCAGGTGGAAGATCTGTTGAAATTGACTGTCGTCTCAGGAGATCATCATACAGGGAAAAGCAAGACTGTGAAACGAGCTATATCCAGAGGACTATCACGCCTGCCAGGCGTAATCATTCTCGACTGGAGGGGCAGCTATGAAGATATTGCGAAGAAATATGCCTTCACCATGTTTTCACTTAAACCTCGAGAAAAAGAACATGTTCTCGCGATGAACCCTTTCGAGATATCACTTTTTACTTCGAAGAAGCTACAAGCTGAGGATTCGCAGCTAACGCACGCCCGTTATCTCTCTTCTCTAATCGCTGAACATTTGATTCGTGAAAAGAGGCAAATGTCCGATGAACAGCATGAAATCCTTGACAAGGCTTTGCTTGAGATGATTAGCCGATCAACACAAAGCTTTGACCTTCTCATCAATTCGATTCATTCAATTGGTACGGATGCAGCACGCGCTTTGGGAACGTGGATGAAGAAATCAAGTGGTCTGCAGCGAGTTATTGCCCCAGCATCTAGTTTTCGTTTTCCCGAATTAACCGAAGGAAATATTCACATCAACTTATCTGGGAAAGGACTACAGAATCAACCAAGAGATTCCGAGAAAATACTCTTCACTTTTTTGATCCTTAAAATTCTAGAATCTCATGCCTCCAAGGACATTAGGCGACTAATTGTTCTGGAGAATTTTCTTGAAGGTTTGAAATATGATTCGTTACTAACTACAGCCCAGAGCCTTTTTGATGAACTCACGAAGAGCTTTGGTCTTCTAGTGACTTCTATTGAACCAGCTGCAGAGCTCATGAATAGAACCCGACTTGCTATACTGCATAGACAGTCTAGCTATCATGGAATTATGGGCGTTGAGGGACACCCAATACAAGAAGAGACCGCTCGCCTAGTTTCTGAACTGTCCACCGGTTTCGCATTATTGCAGACCCAAACTTCTTCAACATTCGTGAAAGTCGCATGAAGAAAAGATCTATCGTATAAGGTAGCGATGTGTGTCTTTATCGGAATGGACAAAACACGATTTCTGGTACTTCTAAACTAGTCTGCCCTTGTGGACGAGTTCCTTCTTCCCAGAAATCGCAGTGGCCTGTTTTGCAACTCCCCATAACCGCGGGAGACCTATTGTAACGCTCCCTGCAACGAATCTATCTTGTGCAAATCCGTACTTCATTGCAGGATTAATTCCGAGTTCCAATATGGTGACCTTGCGTTTCTCTGCAGGAAGTATTCGGAACATCTCTAGGATCGCCTGTTTACCTCGTCGGCAAGCCCAAGAAGTTAACGCTCCATTTCTGAACTTGAGTTGAAGTCCCTCCACCATACCCCATGGTGTTTCCACCGATGACAGTTCTATCTGTCCTGAGACGGAGTCCGAATCAATACCCTTCCTTATCCGACCTGGAGGAATATATGATATATTATTACCAGACGATACATCGTTCTTGTCTACTATTCCGTCTTCTATCACTAGTTCCCCATTAAGTCGAAATGTTAACTTTCCTCCTGAATGAAGCTCAATTTTCGTGTCATCTTCTAAGGCCTTAGCAATTCTTCTTCCTTGAGCTTGAATTGTCTTGTAATCAATTAGACTTGCGCGTAGCTGGTGTGCTATGATCGTTTCGGATTTCTTACCATAAAGTCTAGCAAGATCTCTTCCAATGTATCCGAAACTAATTCTGACTCCCCTGAGATTTGCTTTCTCAGCAGCTGCGTACCAGGAACTGTTGTAGGCGGTTGAGGTAGACTTCTGAGTAGGCGTGACTGCTTTCGTGTATATGGCAATTGGAGGACCTGGTATGAAGACATACGCATCCGTGGAAGAGAGAAGACGGTACTCATGTTGGCCCATTATGCCGATATTTTCTGTTGAGAGACTTTTTGCGGCCTCGATGAAGACCTCGTCATCTTCTAGAAGGAGAAGAGTATGAGCTCCCTTTTTCTTGGCTTCGATAAGAACCCTGCGCGCAAATGGAAGGCCTCCTTGCCAAGACTCAATGGTTAGATTTTCTCCCTTCTTGACCTGAAGAGAATCATTCAGAATTTTTCGAGCGAGCCTATTATACGATTCCTCGAACACGGTGAATACCTCTAATGAGTGGGATATAACTATAACAGAAGGATATGAAACAAGCGTCGTGACAGAGTTTGTACGACATGATTCTCATTTACTTCATAAGCCTTTAGATAGCCTCTGGAGAAGCTCGTAGCTCCTTAGCGCGTCGCTCTCTTCAACAACTAACACTAATTCCGGAACACAGCTCATAAATTCGATTAGGTTTATTCCATTTGTTGCTAGCTCAGTAGTTACTAATGAGACGACTCCTGGTGTCTTTTCAGCTTCTTCCGGAAGTGCAATAATAATCTCAGCCAAGCCTTTCGTTACCTTTACTATCTTGTTGTCTAGAATTTTCTCTAGCCGATAGAGGTTACGTTCATCTATTATCACTCTTATCGCTTCTACTCCAGCTACAACCCGATAGGCCTCACCCCTACCGTAGTCGATCTCTTCGGAAAGTCTTCCGAGGGCGGCGCTCACTTCGGGGTCGTTTGCTAGAGCTATGTCAGCTATCTTGTTTCGCATTGTAAGCTTAATCAGAAATTTTGCTATTGTGTTCCATCTAAACCTGGTTTCCTCAAGAGGATATCTTCTGATTACGCTGATTATGGCATCAATAGATGCATCAGTTGGTAGGAACGACTGGATATGCCGGGCTAGCGCCCTGATGTTGATGAGATCTCTGGACAAGCAATTCGAGATTGCAGGGTCTCTATCTAGCAGCTTCACAACAGACTCTGAAATATTTGTCATCCAAACACATAATGTGTCATTATTAATAATTATAGCGTAAGTGTGTCACAAGAGTTTTGAGGGGCCAGCTGATGAAAAACATGGATGAACGCTGGATCATTAAGCCTCACTCCATCAAAACCGCGCCCTGCAGTGTCTTCTCCATTAACTGGCAAGCAGCTCCTGCGTCTCTACTACTTGATGATCGTCTCAAGAATAGCTGATGAAAGGGCGTTAATAGCTCATAAGCAAGGCCGGATAGGCTTCTATGTTCCAGCTGTCGGCGAGGAAGCTGCAGAAGTTGGGAGCGTCTTTGCTTTAAGTCCAGAAGATTGGATCTTCCCAGACTATCGAGGTTCAGGAATAGCTTTGGCACGAGAAATGCCACTTAAGATCTTCTTTGATCAGGTCCTGGGAAATATCGAAGATGTGTTGAAAGGTCATTCCATGCCCAGTCACTGGGGAGATAGTTCACTGAACATAGTAGCGCCCTCTAGTCCCATTTGTACACATCTCTCCCATGCGGTAGGTGTAGCTTGGGCTGCAATGATGAAAAGGGAGAAGATGGTGACGATAAGTTATTTCGGAGATGGCGGTACTTCATCAGGCGAATTTCACGGTGCCGTGAACCTGGCAGGTGTGTTTAAGATTCCTACCATATTCTTCTGTAGGAACAACCAGTACGCGATATCTGTGCCTGTCGACAGGCAAACTGCTGTGACCAATCTCGCGGAGAAAGCTTCGGCTTACGGAATCACGGGAGTACGAGTAGATGGAAATGATGTGTTGGCTGTATATCTTGCAACTAAAGAGGCACGGCAGCGGGCTCTGCGCGGTGATGGTCCAACTTTCATTGAGGCAGTGACATACAGGCTTGGACCTCATACTACAATTGACGACCCAATGAAGTACAGGGGAAAGACCGAGGAAGAAAGCGCATGGAAACGCGATCCCATACTTCGATTCAGCGAGTATCTGACAACTCTTGGTTTGTGGGATATGGAGAAAGATCAAGTACTGCGAAATAAGATCAAGGAGGATGTCAATCTAGCCATCACGAATGCCAAGGAAGTTCCCAAGCCGGAAATCGATTCTCTATTCGAAGATGTCTATAGTACTTCCCCTTGGCATCTTGATGAACAAAGGATGGAGGCCAGGAGATTTGTTGCTTCTAAGAGGCAGATCCAATGAAACCTAATTCACCTGTAATGAGACTATCTTCGTGAGTGAGAGGTTATGGAACTAACTCTAGTCCAAGCTGTGAATGACGCTCTTCGAGAGGAGATGAAGCGTGATCAAAGGGTCGTTGTGCTTGGTGAGGACGTGGGCAAATATGGTGGTGTCTTCAAAGCCACCGACGGTTTACAAGCGGTGTTCGGCAATGAACGGGTAATTGATACTCCACTAAATGAACAGGCAATTGTGGGAGCTTCTATCGGAATGTCACTGAAAGGTCTGGTCCCGGTGGCCGAGATACAGTTTATTGATTTCATTCATCCTGCTTTCGATCAAATTGTATCTGAGCTCTCCAAAATGAGATACCGATCAGGTGGCCAGTACGCCCCGCATGTTGTGATCAGAGCTCCTTTCGGTGCTGGAACGAAAGGTGGACCTTATCACTCTCAAAGCTCTGAGTCATATTTCGTTCATACTGCGGGGTTGAAGGTTGTCATTCCCTCAAGCCCTGCAGAGTGCAAAGGGCTTCTAACGTCATCGATTAGAGATACAGACCCGGTTATTTTCATGGAATCTAAGAGGCTTTACCGATCTGTCAGGGAAGAGGTTCCGGAGGGCGAGTATCTAGTACCATTGGGCAAAGCCAGAAATGCGAGACCAGGGAAAGATGTTACAATACTCACTTACGGTTCCATGGTTCAGGTATCAATGAAAGCCGCAGAAGTAATGTGTGAAGAAGATGTCGATGTGGAAGTTATTGACATTCGAACATTGATGCCTTTGGACATCGAGACTGTGGTAGCTTCAGCCAAGAAGACTGGCCGGATTGTAATTGTTCACGAAGCCCCCAAGACGATGGGATTTGGAGCTGAGATATCTGCGTTGCTATCTGAGAAGGCCTTCGATTACCTGAAGGCACCGATAATTAGGGTTACAGGTTATGACACCCCTGTTCCCTTTTCACTAGAAGATCAATATTCGCCAAGCCCAGAAAGAGTTATAGCTGCCATAAGAAATACAATGGCCTACTAGTCCTAAGGCGATGACTAGTTTTGGAAATCAAGTTTTCCGATATCGGAGAGGGTGTAGCTGAGGGCGAGATAGTACGGTGGTTAGTCAGAGAGGGAGAATTAGTAAAAGAAGATCAGCCACTAGTGGAGATAATGACGGACAAAGTAAATGTGGAAATACCTTCACCGACTAGTGGTCATATCGTAAAGATAATTGCCCAGGAGAATACGCGGGTTTTCGTTGGAGAGACCCTAGTTGAGATAGCTGAGCTATCTACGCGTCAGGATTCAGTTTCTCCAAAACCAGTACTTCCAAACTCGGAAATAGAACCTTCACAAATACTTGCGTCACCAAGTGCGCGAAGATTGGCGAGGGATCTTCGTGTTGATCTGGCGAAAGTCCATGGGACTGGGCCTGGAGGGAGAGTACGTGACGACGATGTTAGTTCCATGCATCGTTTGCTCGCAATACCTGATAAAATGGAAGAGAGGATACCTCTCAAGGGAATACGCAGAGAGATAGCCGAACGGATGACCAATTCTACAATGAAAACAGCCAGTGTGACTATAGTTGAAGAAGTTGAAATGGGGCAAGTCTTGAAGCAGAGAGAAACGCTCAAAGAAAGCTTTGATCAGAGGGGGAGGAAGCTTACTCCTCTCACTTTCATAATAGGTGCTGTAGTTAAAGCTCTCAAACTCTTTCCCTACCTGAACGCAGAATTAGATGAAACTAGTGGAGATATTCTGCTTAAGCGTTATTACAACATTGGAATGGCTACAGCCACAGAGAAGGGACTCCTTGTCCCTATAATCAAAGGTGCCGAAAATATGGGCCCTGAAGAACTAAGCCAAAAGATTGAGGAACAGGCAACAAAGGCCCGAGAAGGCACTCTTCAATTAGATGATGTTTCTGATGGTACGTTCTCAGTTACCAACATAGGGGCTATTGGAGGCCTAATTTCTACGCCGATAATAAATCATCCACAAGTTGCTATACTGGCCGTTAACAAGATTGAGAGCAGGCCAATATCAAGACACGACACCATATCGATAGCCAAAATGAGCTATCTGTCACTCACCTTTGATCACAGAGTTCTTGACGGCGATATGGCTGCTAGGTTTCTTCAAGAGATTAAGAGAACGCTTGAACAACCTTCTCTAATATTCGCATAGAACAAACTCTGGTGCAAAAATCACTACTGACTTTTTGTTGTTTTTGACATTTCTTGTTCTTTCTCTAGCGTCTAAAAGACCGAACAACATGGGATTCACGTTAGATTTACAATAGTTGCGTGTCTACATTGGGTGTCGACATGTGATATAATTGGTCAGATTCCTTCCAAGAAGTCAAATCTTGGGATAGGTGATGAGGGATCTTGATTTTGTCAGAATCCTATGGATCAAAAATAGCTTTGAAGAAACTTTGGAAGCGTACTTAAGTTCTAAAGGAAAGTGGCGGCCTACTAAGATGGGTGATCTTTTTGGAGATAGATATATCTCGAGGCAAAGCTCAGTTATCACATGTAGCTTGTACTAGCTCTCTGAGCTGGTACTTGCTTGAAGTGATGAAATAACTTCTTTTCTTCCCAAGTCAACTATATACTGACCTAGTCGAGGACCTTGATCAGCGCCTATCAGTATGCGGTAGATAATCTTGAAAAACTCCCGTGGAGGAATGGAGTTTCGTTTTGCTGTATCATAGATTGCATTTTGGAGAAGAGTTGGATCCTCTTCTCTACTGATTCGCTCTGACAACTCGTCAATTGCGTCTTTTTCGGCCGGGGAGAGGGCGGTAGTAGTGTGTCCAAAACCTTGTAGATCATTTGCCCAATTATGCGCAAGTGCGATTCGTTTTGACAATGTATTGGTGACTTTCTTAATTGCGCCATAGGAACGGAGTTTGTCAACAACATAGCCCTCTGGACTATTGCTCAAGGCCAATCTAGCAAGTTGAACTAATAGTCTGTAAGGTATGTGTTCTTCTGGTTGTGCGGGCGGACGAAGATGATTGGCGTATTCGTATAATCCCTGTAATCGTTTTCGGATTATAGAATTTTCCACTACTTTCTTTCCAAAATAGACGTCCTCCAACCAGTCATACTCATCCATATAGGTTGGAATTTCGTTAATAGAGAGTTGACGAGTTCCAACGATCCGTTTGAACATTAGGAACATAAGTGATTGCGGTGTTCCGTACTTCAACCAGAGCTGTGGCGTGAAAACGTTTCCTAAGGACTTTGATATCTTTTTCCCGCTACGGTCCAAGAAAAGTTCGTATTTTACGTGGTGTGGATGAGGAAACCCCAAAATCTCATCCGAGATCCAATCATTGATTCGGACGGAATCTGCTATGTCTTTGCCATAGGCCTCAAATCGAATATCAAGAGCTCGCCAACGAGCTGCAAACTCTGCTTTCCAGCTTAGTTTTCCCTTGCCTTCGTCAACTGAGATCTCGTCATCACGTCCACAACCTGCAAGGAATCTTTCACCTATTCGCGTTCCATCACAACGATATCGTACTTTGTTTTCAGCTGGGAGATATTCATAGGCTTGTGCGACGTAGAGGCGATCACATCCCTGGCATAACGGATAGTATGGGAGGACATCTTCAAACTTCGTCTGTCCCAGTGACTCTGAGATCTTCTTTCCGATGCGAGCTGAATTCTCCAGAATAGTTCGGATCTCTTTTTTTAAAATACCGTTTCCATAGATCTCAGTCGCGCAGTGGAAGGTATACTTCACTGAGAGTCTGTCAAGTGCATCTCTAAGGAGGGAGCTCATGTGATCACCATATGAGCGGTGACAATCATAGGGGTCAGGGATAATTGAGACTGGTTTCCCTATGTGTTGTTCAAGGCTGTTGGGGAGACCTTCAGGGATTCTTCGAAGGCCATCCATGTCATCTGAGAATGCAACGAGCTCGGCTGTAAAACCCACATTCTCCACAGCTAGTTTTACACCGTATGCTCGAATTGCGTCGCCAAGACTTCCTATATGTGGGATTCCCGACGCACCAAGGCCACTCTCTACGCGGATCAGATTTGTATGTCGTTGCATGGAGGTCTCTCGTCTGATGACCTCTTGGGCAACCTTGTCAAGCCATGTGCCTTTTCCGATTATTTCTAATGCAGGAACTTGATGGACTGGAAAGTCTGCTCCCGTTTCTGGAATTTTCATCGCTTCAGGGCCTTGCTCATATATGGACCATCTAGTTGATATCCTAACTTGGAATAGTACTTTCGAGTCCCAACAGCACTAATGACGATCATTTTCGTTGCTTCAAACTCTTCAGCGGCCAGCTTTTCAGCTTCAGCTACCAAAGCCTTTCCAAGGCCTTTGTGTTGCCAGGCGTTTCTATCTCGATCCCCAAAGGCGAGTGCAGAGCCGTATACATGAAGCTCGCGGATGACGGAAGTTCTGGCAGATTTGATTTCAGGTCTGTGGGCTCTATTCGAGGGTATCCTCAGTCGGAGGAAGCCGACCAGGGCGCTGTTCTTTGGTTCTTCAAATGAGAGGAAGTATTCTGTGCCGTTAGATGCAGGATAACTAGTACGACTGAGTTTTAGATTTGATTCGATCAGGCCTGTGTTGGTAGTGTTAGAGCGAAGGCCGATTTCTTTGCACCGCATACAACTGCAACTATATCCTCTTTGACTCATAGCCCTCAAAACGAGTTCTCGTAAATTTCCTGCCTTGACTCCTGAAGTTATCTCATCGGCAGAGATTTCGCGTTGAATTCGCATGATCCTGACCCAAGGAGGGACCAACCGTTTCACTTCGACCAACAGGTTTACAGTATCCTCTAGAGAATAAGGTGAATATTTTCCTAACTTGTACAAACGTTCGAGAGCTGTTCCGGGCACAACAAGCGTTGGATAGATTTTCAACATGTCTGGCTTGAATTGTTCATCACCAAAGAGCCTCCGAAAATCTTCAAGATCCTTCGACGGAGATGAGCCAGGGAGGCCCGGCATCATATGGGCTGCTATTTTGAATCCAGCATCGCGGGAGATCTGGAAAGCTTCTGTCACGTCTTTCATGGTGTGGCCTCTATTCACACGAAGATAGATGCGTTCGTCTAATGCCTGAACTCCTATCTCGACTCTGGTAGCTCCATAGTTTAGCATTTGATCGACATGTTCGTCTTTACAAAAGTCTGGCCTGGTCTCTATCGTAAGTCCTACACTTCGAACTGATGCATTCACATTGTATGACTTTGCCTGTTCAAGTGAAGGAGATTCAAAGCCGTTCAGGCCATCGTAACATCCCTTTACAAATTCCTCTTGATAGTGGCGAGGATAGTTGAGAAACGTGCCCCCGAGAATTATTAGCTCGGCCTTTTCGATAGAGTGACCTCCAGAAGCCAGAGCAGTAAGTCTTTCAGTGACTTGTTTGGCAGCGACATAGCCGTTTCTTACTCCCTGAGAAACTGCTGGTTCTTGGCCCAAGTAGCTTTGCGGAGTTCCTATTGTTGGTCCTCCTGGACAATAGATGCATGTTCCATGGGGACATGAATGTGGTGCTGTTACTACAGATATTACAACAATTCCAGAGGCCGATCTCACAGGTTTGATCTTGAATGATGACCGAAACCTGGAATCATTATCAATTAGCTGCAAGAAATCCCGATCTGTAGGGAGTGAGCTGAGTCCATTATCGCGCGCATACTCTTTCTTAAGCTGGTGTAAACTATCTTGACGGGATAAACTCAGTCGCTGTTTCATATTTTCTTCATTGCTCGCTCATGCAGTGCTCCCTTGACGAGGTAAAGTGTACAGGAGCATTGACGGATGAATCTGGGATCCGGGTTATATCAACGTCTTCTGTTGTCTGGATGATTCTGGCCAGCCCGGCGTTTGAGGGTATAGCGTTTTACAAAAGTTCTCCGGGCCTTGGCTCTTGGGATAGGTGTAGGTCTAGGTCTTGACTCCAGCTTTGGAGTCTGGTTCCTTACTTTTCCAGCCTTTGTCAACGATCCGTGAGTTGGCATAGAACCACTGAATTATCCACCTCTTAGACACTAAAAAACCTTGCCACAAACTACTTCGGAAAAGAGACATCTAGTTGTAATGTCTGGTGGTAGATTTAGATAATATCATTCAGGATAAACCTGATTATGCAACAATTTAAAACAATGAAAAACAGGAGTTATGGTTGATGGTCGCTCAAGCTGGCACGCTACTGTTAGTCAACTACACTGCGAAGCTGAAGGGAACTGAGGAAGTCATTGAAACAACGATGGAAGAAGACGCGAAGAAATTCGGTTCACACGATCCGGCCCGCAAGTATGAACCAAGACTAGTTGCCGTTGGAGAAGGCTGGGTTCTAAAAGGAGTTGACGAGGCTTTGGGCACTGCCAATGTCATGGATAATCTTACTATTGACGTTCCGCCTGAGAAAGGGTTTGGTGAGAGGGACCCAAACAAGGTAAAGATGATTCCGATCAGAAGGTTCGGAGAACGCGCCAACGAACTACGAATTGGAGATGAAGTCCAGGTCGAAGACCGGAAAGGCACTGTCCGTCTAATTGGTTCGGGGAGAGCCCAGATAGATTTCAATCATAGATATGCGGGAAAGGCATTAACATACCAGCTCGAAATTGTCAAGAATCTGGACTCTGATCCCGAAAAAGCGATCGCTCTAATTCGTAGGAGACTCCCAATAGAAGTGGATAAGGTGCAAGTAGCAATTGTTGAAGATTCTGCAAGTATTGAACTTCCTGAGGAGGTCTATATGATCGAGGGATTGCAGATCATAAAAAGGGCAATAGCGAATGACTTATTCAAGTATCTGAAGACAATAAGAAGAGCTTCCTTCGCTGAAATCTATGAACAACCTCGGTCACCAGAAGAAGCTAAGGTAGAGGAAAAAGTAG
>DAEN01000035.1 GCA_002495315.1 Thaumarchaeota archaeon UBA141 | reverse complement strand
TACAATCAGGCCTGCATCGTGCAGACGTCAAGAAGCTCCTCGATTCGATGAAGGCCTTGCAACTTTGGCCACATCGAACTGTGAAAGAGCCGTAAATTCGACCTTCGCTGGGTCTTGTGAATTCAAGGCCCTCGGTAAGCCTAGCTTGATTCAGATCATCAAGTAGGGAATCCGCCAGGTCTGGTTGGACGTTGATCTCAAAGAGCTCTTGGACGCCATCTTCGCCTTCAAGGGGCTTGATATCTATGAGATCTACCGTTGCAGAGTATTTTGTGCTTAGATCCTTGATCCAGCATTCCGGGGACCTGCCCAGCAGTACAGCCTCAAACATATCTGTTTATGTTGCTTACATGCTTTGTAAGAGTAGGTGGCGATTTTCAGTTCTGATAATTAGCTGATTGATACTACAGCCTTATGCAAATAGGTCTACGTTTTACCTTATCCACTAGAAGCTGTCTTTCCAGACATCCTCATCCGAGGCACATCTACTCTCTTACAGACTAGCATAGCAAGATACACATATAGGCCCAGCCTAAGAAATTCTGCTACCTTGAGGGCAGATAGTGATCGAAAGAGTACTAGGTGGTACCAAGACAAGTGGATCATGGATAGATTTGCTGGACTCCTTGGCCCAGTGCCTTTGACTAGTGGCGCACTAAGCGGAACATACGAAGCGGTAGGCCGCGATATTTCAGTGGAAGCTGATATACTAAATGCCAAGGTGAAGAAGTTCGCGGACATCAAGAGGGAGACGTTGAAGATCGCTCGCAGTCGAGAATCCGCTGCAAGAGCAGCCGAAAAGGCCAATCATCCGGTAACCGCTCGAGAGCATTTTTTTGTGGCATCACTAATGCATGGCTCCGCTCGATGGCCGATCTGGGAAGAGAATAGCGAAGAGATGATCCAATTAGACGATAAGATGGTAGAACTCTATGATGAATACATAGCTCGTGCTCCTTACCGGATAGACAGGGTGGAGATCCCCTTTGAAGGAAAGACAATCCATGGACTTCTACACCTCCCTCCTGCTTCGAATGATAAGATCCCATGTCTTGTAGCAGTCCCTGGGATGGATACTTTCAAGGAGCAAGCAGTAAGCATGTATGGCGACAAGGTCCTTCAACGTGGAATAGCCGTCCTTGCACTTGATGGTCCTGGCCAAGGAGAAACTTGTGTGAAGGGCCTGAAGGTCACCGCTGATAACTATGACAGAGCAGGCCGCGTCGTCATGGACTATCTAAAAACAAGGGAAGAGATAGACGGAGAGAAAGTTGCCTTGCGTGGGAGGAGTTTTGGCTCGTATTGGTGCCCAAGGATAATAGCTAACGATGATAGGTATATCGCAGGAGCAGTCCAGGCAGTCTGCCATGAACCAGAGATGAGATCTCTGTTCGAATCTGCGAAACCAACCTTCAAGCTTAGACAGATGTGGATGACAGGAATATATGATGAAGATGAATTCTATGAGAAATATGCCAGCAAACTAACCCTTAGAGGAGTAGGAGAAAGGATACGATGTCCTTTTCTGATCTTGGCAGGAGAAGACGATGAACTCAGCCCCATAGAGTACACCTACGAATTCTATTCCACTCTCGCTGGTCCGAAGAAGCTTATGGTCTTTGAAGACGAAGGTCATGGCATAAACAAGCATCCCAACAACACCAATGTCATAGCTGACTTTGTTCAAGACGCAATCGAAAAAGCGCCGATCTCGTCAGAGCATCTATTTATCGAGTCTTCAGGAACCATAGTAAATCGTTAGCCGCCAATAGTCGAAAACAGGGAGTACAGACTGATCTTTGAGGATTCTCCTAATCGCGCTACCTCTTGGTCTTGTTATGTCAGCCATTGGCTCAGCTTATGGCCATGGTTTCGGCAGCACTAGCAATCTTCCAGTCCCAGCATTTCTCTATTGGTACGGCGGTGCCACTGTAGTCGCGTTATCATTCTTGCTCATCACCATCTTCATCCGCAGGACTGCGACCAACCTCTCCATTGGCAGACGCGATCTTCAAAATAGCGTATTGGTTCAGAGGATCATTCAGAGCCGAACTACAAACATCATTGTAAAACTGCCAGGAGTCGCAGCACTTCTGCTGGTCATCATTACAGGCCTGTTAGGCAACCAAAGCCCAGTCGAAAACTTCGCGCCAACTTTTGTGTGGGTGGTCTGGTGGGTAGGTTTCGGCTTCATTCACGCTCTTCTGGGAAACGTGTGGTCCGTATTGAACCCGTGGAAATCCCTGTACGAATTGGCGTTGTTCGCACGTGGTGGTCGCGAATCCGCTCGCGTCCGCCCATATCCCAAACAGCTAGGGTTATGGCCTGCATTCGTAGTCTTCTTTTCATTTGTATGGATAGAACTCGTCTTTCCTGCCTCGGCTAGCCCGCAAAACCTTGCGTTATTGACGCTGATGTATTCTTCTCTGACGTGGACAGGGATGTGGCTCTTCGGCAAGGACGTCTGGTTGCGGCATGGAGAAGCATTCGCAGTATTCTTTCGCATCCTAGCTTCTTTTGCACCAACCGAAGTTCGTAATTCAAACATAGAATTATGCAAACAATGTCCCATTGATTGTCATCTTGACGGAGAATGTATCAACTGTACATGGTGTTCTTCACGGAGTAAATCGCGTCAGATTAACCTCCGGACACCAGCCTTGGGACTTACACGTCGTGAAATCACTCGATTTGATCACGTCGCATTCGTGCTTCTCATGTTATCCAGCGTGACCTTCGATGGTCTCTCTCGCACCCTTATCTGGTTCGAATTCTTTGGCGTCAACCCATTTACAGTAACAGGCCGCACTCTGGTAGTCCCCATCAATACGTTAGGTCTCGTAGGAGTTTTCCTATTCGTTCTAAGCACCTACTACGCGTTCATCTATCTTGTACGGCAATTCTCTGGAACCGCCTTACCCACCAAACAGATCGCCTTTTTCTTTGTTCTATCTCTTGTTCCAATAGCTATGGTCTACCAATTTGCGCATTATTCCACGTTTCTTTTAATCAACGGCCAATTCATCATTCGCTTATTGTCTGATCCTTTTGGATTTAATTGGAACATATTTGGGACCAGTAACTTTCCCATCTTTACTGCACTAGATTTCCTAGCTGTATGGCACTATCAGGTCGCGCTCATAGTGGCAGGACATATCATAGGCGTGTATCTGGCCCATAAAATAGCCTTACGAACATTTGGAGATCATCGATCTGCCGTCCGTAGTCAATATCCCATGATGTTACTGATGATTATTTACACTGGAGTAGGCCTGTGGCTGCTTTCTGCACCAACGATAGGATGAGACTCTTAACATTCCCAGGGTCCAATAGGAAACCAATCCGAGGAGAAACTTATTTTGGAACATCGAGAAAGGTTAAGCAAGTGAGCCTGTCCCACATGAAAGGCCCCTCTTTCGCTCTAACTAGCCTCATTATTTTAGTACTAATCACAGGTTTTGACTCGTCGGTAGCTCAGATTATTGTCAGCGATCTAGAGGGAAACGTCCGCGTCGAATCTGGACAGTACTTCGAGACTGGTGTTCGGTTGTTAGAAGGTGAAAGTATATCGTATAGCTACAAATCAGAATCAGCAGAGTCCAAGATCTCATTTGACATCCATGCTCATCTAATAAACACTGTAGACACACTTGTAGTCAAGGAAAGCTACTCTGAAACTGGAACTTTTGTAGCTCCTTATGACAATGACTTCTATTTACTATGGATAAATGAGGGAATCGATAACGCCAATATACAATACTCCATTACCCCACCATCCCATAACTTTGAAGTTGAGCATCTCGACCAGACATTTTCTTTCTTGATTTCATCAAATTCAGAGATTTCGAAGGTCAAATTTGTGATCGAAGATAAGGCAATAGATCTTGACATCCAGACTCCTTTTCGCATAGATGGAATTATCGATATCATCTTACCTTCAGAACTCCTCGCTGGTGATTTTCTTGTTCAAATAGATGGCACACCTTCGCCGTTCGATTTGGCTACTGATGGCGAAACAAGTCACTTGTCCTTACAAGTAGGAGCAGGGACTCATGAGATTAAGATCAATGGCACCCAAGGGATACCTGAATTCGATGGTATTCTGATAGGAGTTGTCATGTCAAGCGCGTTCTTTGTACTCCTGATCGCTCGCAGAAGGCTACGCAAGAACCATGTGAGAACATAGTATAGTCATGTCAGTTTCTTCTTTGAGCAAGATTCGGAAGATTGTCCTCCTGACAGGCATATTATTGCTCCTCCCTATCTGCACACTCCCTATTTCTGAGGGACATCTAGCAGGTGGGGAGACCAAGACTGAAGGAGAGTATGTCATTCAGTTCGATACATTGCCATCCCCTCCCATCAGTGAAACAGAGATCGAGCTCGTCTTCAGCGTTCAGGATCGTGATGGTCTCAACAGGCACAATATCACTGCTGCCGTAACCATTGAAAGGAATGGAGAGGAAATCAGCAAATATCCCAAACAATTCTACGCTTTTGGCGATTTCGCCGTCACTCATATCTTCGATCTAGACGGTCCGTTTGTAGTCGTCCTCGAAACAAGCGATCAGATCTCCTCACCCGCGACAGTTCAATTTGACCTGATAATTGTCACTCCTTTCATGGGATGGATAAACGCCTATGGCGGGCCCTTGCTCATTTCAATTATTCTTGGCGCGATCGGCACATATGCCCTCAAGATCCGCCTTATCGATAGAAAAGCCGCATCTCCAAGAAAAAGCCCAGAGACAAAACAACTAGCACACCAACCGTGGAACCTCTTTCATTATATTGACAATAGAGGAATACTCACACTGTCGTCAGGAATCGCAATTACAACAATCATGATCTTGCCTTGGGCAGGTGAGCTTGAAGCTCAATCTCTGGCATTTCACATGATTGTTGAACATCTCGGATTTGTAGCAGGGTCACTCCTAATCTCCTTCGGAATAGAGATCATACTCCGTGACATTGTGACAAATCGAAGAAAATCGCGCTTTGTTTTTGCAGTAACCACCATATATCAAAATCTCATCAAAGTAAATAGACGTCTCAACGCCCACGGCGTGATCGGCGTACCAGTAGCCATCATTATCCTGAGCTATTGGCATCTCCCTGAAAACTTCGATTCAGCAGTCCTCATTGAAGAGATTCACATTATGATGCACATTTCTTTCATTTTATTAGGCGTAATCGTTTTCATGAATATCAAGGCCATTTCCAAAGGCGAGCTATTGATCCATGTCTTTGCCCTAATGACAGCAATGGTCGCATGGGGAGTAGTACTCATCACGACACCTGAACATCTGTATTCCTCATACCCCATGATACAACAAGCAGAAGCTGGAACAGCCATGGTGGCTCCGCATCCATTCTTGGCGGGACTTTTAGCTATACATGTACTCGCGCGTTATCTGGAGTTTGAACCACAAGAAATTGTAGCCAGCCTTATTTGTGCAAGATGCGGACAAATAACAAAGCATGTTCTTGATGAAAGGACGGTCAACGATAACAATCAGGCTAGCTCACTGCGCTGCATAGTGTGCAAAACAGTCATCAATCTAGTGACTGCGGACGAATATCATCAATTACAGAGTCCGACGACTAAGACATAGAAAGTTAGAATATAGCGAACTTCAACATCAAGCAGGCTGGATGGTCCAAGGTATCAAACTCCATATCAGAACTTGTCAGCTCCCACCGTGGCCATAGCTAGAATATTCATCATCATAGATGGCAAAACAATCAAAGAATAGTAGAAGCTAGGACGCCCACTAGGGACAGTTATTTGAGAATCCCTAATAAACGGTCCAAAAAATCGGCAAGACATAAGTGAAGTAGGAGTCACCTGGATGGTACAGGCTCCACGCTAGCTACGTAAGAAAAATGGTAGAAGGGCCCCTATGCGGGCCCGAAGAGTGGTTCGTAGTTATCCCTGATGAATTTAGTGGTATCGACGAAGTGATATTCGTGGTTATTTGTCGCAACTATATCATCAGGTGACACATCAGGAAAGAGTACGCCCAACGACGACGGATGTACGAATCCGAGGCGTATTGGTGATCTTAGCGTAGAACCATAGGTAGCTTGTCCATCTGGTGACATTATCCATTCTACGAAGAGCTTTGCTGCGTTGGGATGAGGCGCGAGTTTGGCTACTATCGCAACGCTTGGATTACTGACCAGTGGCGATAGTGGCTGGAATTCTCTTGGGGCTCCCACCTCTCTGCCCGCTAGGACGTCGTGCAAGAGACCTATGATTCCTACGGCGCCTTCTTCAGCTTCTACTAGTCGTCCCAATTGTCCTGTGCTCTTGAATAGTCTGGGCTCGAGCTTCGCCAGTCCTTCCATATGAGCTTGCCATTTGTTGTCGTCATTCCAGTAGGTCTGCAACTCTGCCAATACCTGGGCGTGAGGACCTCCTCGCGAGGGGTGATCCATGAGAACTCTACCCTTGAAGGTCTCTATGAAACCTGGCTTAGAGAGATCGTCCCATGTCTTTAGCGATTTTATGAGCTTCAGTTCATCGTCAGTGACTAGGTTAGGGTTGTAGATGAAGACCGGAATCGTCGCGCCAAAGAAATTGAGGTTTCCTGTTGGGTCCAGGAGTGGAAAGAGTTCAGGTGTAGCTTGTGTAGATGTATATGGTTGACTTGCACCAGACTCCACAATCAGCCTGCCTGCAGTTACACTACCATCATAGATATCCCATGTCTGCTGATTCGCCTTCAACTCCGCCGTTATGCGTGATATAAGCTCCGGATTCTTAGCTGTTAAGAAGGTCACTTTTATTCCTGGAAATTCCTTCTGGAAGTTTTGGGCAAAGAGAACAAGGTCTTCTTGGTCCCTGACGGAATAAATTGTTAGGGCGCCCTCCTTTAAGGCCGCGGCTACTAGCTCACGGTCATAGGTTGTAATCTCTTTTAGTAATGCCTCACTCTCTGCTAGAGCAGCTGTCGTTTCTGCCAGAGCTTTCTCCGTCGCGTCAGCTTGAGCTTTGCTTTCCTTCTGGGCCGTCTGAAGCTCGGCCCTGAGCGAAGAGATATCAGAACTAATTGGACCTATTGATACTGCTGTGTACCCAAGGCCTCCAGCCGCTAGTATAATTGCGACTATCGAAAGGGCCATACCAGTTTCCATCTTCATAATACGCTACCGTATGATTTTACGGATAAGAACCTTATAAGTCTATTTTAGAATTCACGGATATTGAATAATATTGTAAATAAGCACAACATATTATAATTTCTAGCTCTTAAGTTCTGAAACCAATGATTTGGTCGACTCATTTTTGGCGGCCCCATCCGCCGCTACTTCATTTGGGTCGGAGTCTATGGCATCCCTAGTCTCATGTTACAGGTTAGCTATTCTTATATGGACTCTCAATTTATGAAGAAGTAATGTCTACTTACTACGATAACTGGTTAGGGTTTTACGAAAAGGGCGTTCAAGAACGCAAGAATGCTAAGAAGGTCATCTATCCTGAGGAATTGAACTGGGTTCGGACCAGACAGGATGCTAAATCTGCACTGTTAGTAGCACCCGAGAACGGATTCAAGACCGTGGGCGGGGTTACCATGATAGGCGAGATACCCCCTGGCTGGAAGACGGGGAAACATAGTCACGGAGAGGAAGCGATGTACATCTTGGAGGGAAATGGTTTCAGCATCATCGATGATCAAAAATTCACTTGGGAAACGGGAACATGTATTCGGGTTCCCTTTGGAGCTGTCCACCAGCATTTCAACGCTGGTGAAAAACCCGCGAAGTACTACTCTGCCGTCGCACCGCACTTTGAGTATTACTGTAATGTGGCCAAGATCGAACAGTTCGAAGACTGTGGTCCGTATAATGAGCAACCGCCGTTCACCAAGGAGGGAACTGACTATTCGGAACCTGGTGTCCGCCTAGTTCTTCATCAAAAAGATGCATACAAGCCGAAGCGAGGAGAAGATCATCCCCATCACCAATCCGCATTCACAGAATCTCACCCGGAACAGATGAAGAAGGTTCATCACAGCCAGATCATAAGGATGATGGGTATCAACGAGGAGTTTAGGGGCGAAGAAGTGGAGATCACTGATGTCTTCGTTGATAGGGCGCACAACGCGACAGAGAAGCACGCTCATATGGAAGCAATCCTGTACATCCTTCAGGGAGAGGGTTACAGCATAATCGACGGCGAAAAGATACCATGGAAGCAGGGCACAGCACTACACGTGCAGGGACCACAGACAGTCCACCAGCATTTCGTCACCAGCGATGTCGAAGGCCATGAATTGCGAACGCATTTTGGAATTAGGAAGTTTGTGCAACCCATCGCGAAGAAGACTTTTCCATACCTTTTCTTCGAAGAGGGCCATGCGCTCTAAGATTCATACAGCGTTAGATCTATCGCAATCAGCTCGCCCTGTGTCCACTCACAGTCGCTACCTAGTCCACTCATGTTCATTATATGGTCTAGCAGCGAGCTCTTCTCCACGACGTTTCAATATTGGACGTCATGTTTTCGGTCAACGTAAAGCACAAACAGAAATTATACTGTGGTTAGAATTGGCACAGATTTGAAATAGCTAAATGAGATACCCGCTGGATTGATTTTCTTTTTGTCTAGTTTTCCATTCACGGGTTGAGAAACATGTCTGCCTTGACCAGGGATAAGTTGGGTCCAAATACTGCTCTTACCTTGCCCCTCCTCGGATTCCTCTTGGCGGCTTCGCTCCAAGTTGCAACTCCGATTCTTTCATTGTTCATCTACGAAACATATCGCCTCACTCTCGGGGAAGTTGGATACATGCTCTCGATCTACTATGCTGCAACCTTTCTATCGGCCATACCGATCGGAATCTTAGTAACAAGTCGCATGGCCTATCCTGCACTCATTGCGGGTTTCCTAGTCATGTTTGCAGGGTACCTGGCCTTTGCCTTCTCACCGACACCCCTGATCTTCATGATTATTTCGATATTCCACGGGTTCGGGGTAGCCGTGACCAGAGCAACTCAGATCTCAAGTGTTACACTACAGCCACTTAGAAACGATACGGTCGTTCAGATGAGGAATTACACTACTCTGTTGGGTGTAGGTTTTACCGCCGGCCCCGGAATCGGAATTGTTTCAGTAGCTTTACTCGGAGTACGCTTCTCTCTAGTAGTAGCTGCAATAGTGGCTCTTCTGGGAGCTTTGTTGGCTCTCAAAACGAGAAGTAGGAGTTCTGGCCATGTGATACCAAAACAAGCGTCAGTGTCCAAAGCAGATCTCTTCAATGTCATGAAGAACAAACAAGTCTTCACTGCGACCCTATTGCTCTTCACCCTCTCTGGCATTAGCTCAGTCATAGCGGTTTATGCACCCATCTACGCCAAGGAGTCCTTTGGTTTACCGTCAGCTACTGTGGTGGCTCTATTCTTTGGTTTAGCCGCAACAGCTTCTGCTTCTAGACTTCTAATCGGCAAGACTCTTACTAGGGAGAAGTTGATCGCTCTAACGATCCTCTCGTTAATTGCTGCGAGCTTTGGACTCTTGGCCGTAGCCCACGCTACATTCCTGCTGGTCTTTGCGACTGGATTTCTCCTACTGGGTTTTCAACAAGGACTTTTAGTTCCTCTTGGAGCTCTAGTAATTGCAGGACATACTTCACGGAGCCAAAGAGTCATGGGAAATTCCGTGGGTTTTGGGGGACAAGATCTAGGCAGATTTATTGGCCCCTTAATCGCCACTCTTGGCGTCTCCGCCATCGGGATACCTTCAACTTTGAGCTTTTATGCACTTGTACCTATACTGGTCCTTGCTTTCGTCATGGCTGTGCGTATGAAGCCCAACCCGTAAAACCTCGATCGCTTCTAGTGCGTACTACTATCAAGCTTGCTGAAGTTCCTGATGTGTGTCTAACGATTAAATAGAGTGAGTTAACAGTTCTCTTTATGAGATATTACAAGAATTTAGAAGATTTCATCAATGTTCTAGATCAAGAAGGCCTTCTTGTAAGAATAAAACGCCCAATAGTAAAGGAGACTGAGCTAGTTCCTCTTGTTCGACTTCAGTACCGAGGACTTCCTGAAACCCAACGCAAAGGTTTCCTCTTTGAGAAGGTTGTAGGAGTAAAGGGTCAGGAATTCAATGCTCAGGTTGCTGTCGGGATTCTCGCATCATCGGCACAGATTTATGCCCTGGGGATGAGATGTTCCACCAAAGAAATAAACAACAAATGGTCAGAGGCACAACTACATCCAATTGAACCTGTAATCGTGGACTCCGGTCCAGTGTATGAAGAAATTCATGTCGGTAATGACCTCGAGAAATTAGGCCTGAACGAGCTGCCGGTCCCAGTCTCGACACCTGGCTTCGCAGGGACACTGCGGACTACAACACAGTATATCACAAAAGATCCTGAGTCGGGAGCGCGGAATACTGGAGACTATTCTGGACATCTTAGAAGTAATACAACTCTAGCATTTGGCGTCAATCCCGGCCAACATGCTTACTTGCACTGGACAAAGTCCAAGGAAAAAGGAGTACCTCTTGAGGCTGCGATTATCATAGGTTCTACACCTAACATA
>DAEN01000061.1:18627-33921 GCA_002495315.1 Thaumarchaeota archaeon UBA141 | reverse complement strand
TGTATGCTTCATAGAGATTTGTATTCTGCATACAGTTGGTGCAGAAGCAACGAGAAATCTGGAACTTCACAGAGCAGCTCTCTTGATAGTTGCAGTCATCGCAGATGATCGATGACTTACAAAGATAACAGCTCATGTTTTGTTCAGGATTTAGTTCAGCTTCAATCTCTTGGGGTAGTTCTGGAGGTTCAAATGAAGTTTGTACACCTTGTAGCGATTCAAGAAGCTGAGGATACGCGCTGATTGATACGATCCAGACCCCGCGAGGTCGTTCCCATCGTCTTGACGGAACAGGTAGTTCTTTTACTTTCGCGATTATGTTCGGGTCATAACTGAAGGAGAGGAGAAGTGTATTTCCCTCTCTTCGAATTAATACGGCCATAATTATTTGACAGACCGGTGCCTTCGTGGAGATCGGATAAAACTATTGGGCGGTGAATCTACACACGTATTTCTTTTGCAGAGGCCTATAGTTGTCTAGTAGCAGTGAACAGGTACCATTCATTGAAGTCTACACCTTTGGGATTTGCACTCATGTCATTCAGGAATTGAAGAACTCTGGAGAATGGCACGAAATCTTCCTCACGGTGCAACTGACTAAAATGTAGCTTGTGCGCAGGAGGTGCCCAGTCTGATATTATCAATAGTCCACCAGGTCGTAGGGATTGAATCATTCCTGCTATTCCAGCTCTGACATCCGTCATGTGATGCATCACCAGGGACGAGATGGCCATGTCAAAGAAATTCTTGTCAAGTGGGTGGGATTCAGCATTGCCCTTGGCCAGGAAAATGTCATGTATCTCTTTCTCTTCTACAATCTTTCCTGCATTGGTGAGTGCCTCCTCTGAAGGATCTATTGACCATATCTGTCGGTCTTTTGGGAGGGAATCATTGAGCAGCTGGATGTTTTCTCCGAATCCAGTCCCAACATCCAGGACCTTTAATCCAGGCTTTGAGGGAAACCTCTTGCGAAGCTCAGCGCGCATTGCGGGTCCATATCCCTTATGATCGGTGTCTACACTCTTAGCTTCAACCTTCTTTCCCTTGTAGTACATTAAAATTTCAACCTTGTATCTTCTGGAAGTGGATTTGAACTTATCTAGTGTGATAGGACTTACCTTCACAGGAGCGTCACCGTTTTCTATACATTAAGTAATTGACGAAGAAATACTCGTCGAATGCGTAAGTCTTATATATCAAAGCCTCATCGTCTTCGTTGTCATGGATCGAATCCACTCGACAGACTGCGACTGTCCACATTGTCAAAAAGACTTCAGAGAAGGCTCTGACTAGAAGAAACTAGTTCTGTCTAAATTGATACCATGCTCTCTGAGCTGGAGTATTGTTGATCTTCCTGTCTGAAGTAGTTTCGGAAAGAGTCTTGTCCGGTCATTAATGATGATTCATCTTTTCTAATCTACAACGACGTCAAAAGAGAATCAATTTGATTTAGCGGAGGGGACGGATATGACAACCTACTGTGTGTTATGTCCATGTGAACCAAAGCTTCGGCCATTCTTACGTAAATGTGTGGATCTAGAACAAGTATTTTTAGCTCTTTCGAGAGCTTTTTGGCATCTAAACCTCCTGCAGAAAGAAGTGGCAAGCCCCATGGTATTGCCGCTTGGGCACCTTGATTCACAGCACGTTGTGTGAAAGAACGAAAACCTTTCTCGATAGCTTTCTTCTTGTCGCTAAAGTCTGTTGGGCCAAGATCTACTGGCTCAACGTAGTGGAGGAAATGACTCAGGCCGTAAGAACTGGCGAAGCGATACAGATGAGGTACAAGCTTGCTTGGGCAGAAGAAACCAATCTTATCTGCTAACATGCTTGCTACGTGAATTGCAGTTCTTCCAGGCCCCAAAACAGGTATGTCTACAACACACCTAGCTGTGTCCACGCCAGGATCGATGATGCAGTTGACCAATGCAGCATCAAATCCATCCCTCTCAGCTTTCACTATGCGTTTAACGATATACGGCATAACCTGTAGGAAATCAAATTCCGTTGGTTGTTCAACCCAAAAGGTTCCCTCGTCAGGGAAGATCATTTCAATTTGAGTTCCTCTGGAGGCAAATGTTTCTATGTGACGTCTGCGAGCTTCTATTTCCGAATCTGGGTAGGATTTTCTACTGCCTACCAGACAGACAGCTATTTTCAACGCGCGATATCTTGGATATTTTGGAAATCGTTTAAGGCTTTATGGCGAACCTAAATCTATAGTGGCCAAATTCTGGCTCTGGCAATTACACACTCAGGTTGGAATATGTGCAAGTTTAGCAATATTTCCACCCATGATCTTAGCAAGGTCTTCTTCATTCATCCCTAATCCCAGCGGTGGCTTATGTTGCAAAGCAGAGACGAGCATAGCTTGGGCCCATATGTCGTTCACGGGAGCATCAGAACCAAAGATGAGCTTGTCTGCACCAAGTACCCGTCCTGCTTCCTTTAGTCTTGCATACATCGCTTGGCTGGTTTCCAGATAGACGTTATCGTTCCTCTTCGATACTGCAATTGCGTCGACCGCAAAGGAGACCGTCTGCGTACCGAAGTGAAGCATTACAAATGTTGTATCGCTGTAGGCTTGGGCTACTGGTTCGACTCTAGACGGCTCAGAGAAGGGGTCTCCTGTGTGAATCAAGACAGGGATGTTGAGCTTGGAGCAGGCTTCCAGCATGGGTGCAAGAAGCTTAACATCATCATTGGCTCGAAAGTTATGCAAGTTGGGATGCAGCTTTAGGGCTCTGAGTCCCTTCTCACGAACCAATTTCTGTAGTAGGACCAACGCATATTCTTGTTCGAAGGATGGATTGATTGACATTACTGGAAACAACCTTTCGGGATACTTGTCCAGCTGTTGCATTAGCCAGTCAAATTGTTTATCGTAGTCCTGTGGTGAAGAAGGCGGCTTTCGATCCATGAAGGAAGGTCGGCTGAGAACTAGAGCTTTCTCTATTCTCGTTAGATTTCCACCTATCAATATTGGTCCATTCATATGATCGATTAGCGCGTCTGCGTCAAATGATTCGGATATCTTCGGATTAGCATCTATGATGATCATGTGGTGTGGTTGCCCTCCTCCTGCGATTTCATCTTTTCGGTTTCGTCCTCAGCTGAACTGACGGCTCGGAGTCCATAATCTATATAGTTGGTTGCTCCCGAAAAGAATTCGCACAACATTACCGTGTCGAAGACTTCGCGCATAGAAGCTCCTGCCCTAACGGCTAGTCTAGCATGCCGCTCTGCTGCTTTCCCGGTAGGTCTTCCAGTTACAACCTCTATGGCCATGCTGATGAGTTCGCTATACTTCTTGGGGATGCCATTGGATGCATTCTCAAAGACCCTTTCTCGGTATTTTAGCCAGGCTTCAAGGATTGACGGATTGTGGCGAGCCATCTGCTTGGCGAATTCTCCAATCCCTCCAAATTCATTGAGGAGATATTCGCGGGTCTTAGAGCTTATTCCCTCTTCATCCACTTGTGAACACGGTTGCTGTTATCCATGATCAAGTAGAAAGCCCTTTCCGTCGGAGAAAACAAGGTAAAATGTTATCGCTGCGCCAAAATTGAACGGGGTCAGCTTAGAACAATCATGTTGTAGGTTCAGATAGATCTCAGTGTTATGAGGACTGGGCAGGTCGTCGAGGACTTGCTGCTAGCCCAGTATGATTCTAGCGCTAGCCTTTTCTTGGAGTAATACTGTATGAATTGTTATGCGATTATTGGCATTCGTTATTCGCTGGTGCTGACCACAGATCCTCATGTTAATTCCCAGAGACGCGAAGATCGTCATAGCTGCGACAAGTCTTCGATCTTTTGTATTCGGTTACTTGATAGTGCTGCACGCTATCTTCCTGGCCGGCCTTGGCTTCAACGCGCTAGATATTGGTATACTGATAACGATGGCATCACTTAGCTCTGCAATCCTCAGTTTGGGAGGCTCATTGATGGCTGATCGCTACGGGCGAAAGAACAGCTTGATCTTTTTCGGTTCCTTGATGACGATTGGATCAGCTCTTTACGTAGTGACATCCGATTATTTTCTTCTAATCTTTGCCTCTGTGATCGGGCTGATCGGGAGCGGTTCAGGCGCGGGGGGCGTCAGTGGCCCCTTTGGAGCAATTCAACAGGCACTCTTGGCTGATGAGACGACTGAGAAAGAGAGAAACAGTGTATTCAGCATCAATTCATTCACCGCTACCTTGGCACAGTCTTTAGGGGCACTTTCGGCGGGTCTGCCAATTATCTTCCAAGAATTATTGCTACTTGACATCCTGGATGCTCAAAGATCAATGTTTGCTCTGGCGGCCGGCCTAGGAATAGTATATGTGGCGATTGTTACCTTCATCCGCGAGCCACGAAGGCCCAAACCGAAGAAAATAATCCCAGTGAAGTCAAGTAGAGTCATCCTGAAATTCTCAACCTTCAGGGCCTTTGATGGTCTTGGAGCAGGAACTTTCAATTTCCTTCTAGCCTATTGGTTCTTTGTACGATACAATGTTGATCTTGCCGAGCTGGCGATCGTCTTTGCGCTGTCAGAGCTCTTGGCGGCGATCGCTATGTTGACAGCGGGGAAACTGGCGGACAGGTTTGGTTCGTTGAACGCTATAGTAGCTACGCATATTCCAGCTATTGCAATGACTGTCATCCTTCCTTTTGCTCCAGAATTTAGCATCGCTGCAGTGTTTATGATTGCTAGGGTGATATTTGGCAGTATGGACATTCCACTGAAACAAGCATACCTTATGAGTGTAGTTAGTCCAGAGGAAAGAGCGTCAGCAGCGGGGATCACAAATCTGGTGACTCTCATTCCTCAGTCAATGGGCGCCACAGTCACAGGATACTTGTTCCAATTTGTCTCACTTGCTTCTCCGTTCTTTATTTCAGGACTCCTAAAGACCGGGAGCTATAGCTATCTGTATTTTGCATTCAGGAAGGTCAAACCGATACGCGAGATGCCAAGAAACGATTCGAGATGACTGGAATGCTGTCTAAAGTGTACTACTGGAACTCTAATTTCATGATTTTAACTCGTCAAGCAGGAAAGGCTCTCCGGGTTCGACAACTTCCGAGTCTAGAAGAATTCTACAAGATGGACAGTAGAATTCACGTAGCACATATTTTGTAGATGCACTCATCAGAGAGCCAGCCCGTTTCAATGGATACTCTTTGTGTGGAACTTTCTCCTTCCAGTGTCTCCGACTATCACTTAGAAACTTCCGACATGAACGACATCTTATGCGAAGCTTCTTTCCCGTCCCTATGCCCTCAACGTATTCAGAGAGTCTCATAGTATCTTCTCACCATGGCGGCGACTTCGTAAGATCTTCCTTTTCGCAAGTGTAGCTCGTTTATCGACAGAAGGTATGCCATCTCTGAAGACTACACCGTATATTCCTGTGGCTGCGTCTTTGGAGATAAGCTCTTCTTCCACGTCTGCGCGGACCAGTTCGACATCACGCTCCAATGGGTCGCCATATCCACCACCACCTGCCCATCGTAGGTACATGTATTTCCCTTCTGAGAGCTCGCCAGCCCATTGAGGAGGGAGTTCTTCTACCTTAGCCTTCACCCCAACTAGGTCAGTTGTGATCTTAGCTTTTTTGAATAGTGGTTCAACCTCACTCGCTTTATACATCGCAAAACGTGCCGAAGACCCAGGATATCCACCAGAAAGGCCTGTGCTGGCAGCAGCTTCCACTCCCCATCCAGAAATGATAAGGTCTATTCTTTTTTCTGGAGCATCGTAAACTGTAAAGCAGCACTCTCCAGAAACTCCTCCTCTAAACTTTCCAGGGCCCCCTGAGTCAGCAGATTGTCCTCTGAACATGTAGAGTAGTGGGTATGTTGATTCCGTACTCTCAATATTTGTAGCCTGCATCATTGTCATGATGCCAGCTTGGCCACCTGATGTATCGACACCGTCTGCATAGGATCTTGCACCAGAGCTCCCTGAGAGCCAGTCCCAGAGTCCTGAAACATAATATGCTCCTTCTTGGTTTATTCCGGCCTGTCTGATTACACATGAGCATCCATTCCCCACTGCCAACATTTCATGACTATATTTGTCGCTAGATCCGAGCATCTTCGAAATCGTGGTTATTGCTCCGTTGGCAGCGCTTATCGTGCCTGCAACTGTACTTATTGAAACCGGAGAAGGATATCTGCAGTTGATAATGCTGCCCTCTGGGGCAACTACTGTAACAGGCCTGAGTGCACCCTCATTCCAGGGGAAACCGAAGCATAATAGAGAAAAGACTGCGCCCATAACTCCTCCAAGGGCCCCCCAATATGTGCAATTGAGTCCCCGAGGAGATTGAGGACTAGCTCCTTCAAAATCGAATAGTAGGTCGGTTCCTTTCTTGGTCATTGCCAAGGGAATTCGATATCCCTTTCCGAGAATGTCGATGTGTTGGACGGTCCTCCAAGTTGCATCTGGAAGTTCTGATAGTCTGGCACGAAACCCTTTCTCCGTGAAGTCGATCAGTCCTTTCATTACTGCTCTGATAGTCTTCCAGCCATGTTTCTCAATGAGATCAGCCACGCGAGTCTTTGCTACGTTGTTTGATGCAATTTGAGAACGTAGGTCGAGGGCCACCATTCCTGGCTCACGAGACATACCAATGATCGAGTCGAACAGATCCGTTCGTAATTCTCCAGCTTCTACAATCTTAACGCCTTTGAATCTCATACCTTCATGGAATACGCTTGTTGCCCGTGGGGAGAAACCACCCGGATCTATTGCTCCTATGTCTGTAACATGGACAAAGTTGGCACACCAAGCAACAAGTTTGCCCATATGGTGAATAGGTGTGACAAGATACACATCCGATTGATGGATGGCTGCCAGATACGGATCGTTCAAAAGGAAAGTATCGCCTTCGTGGATGCTGGACGCGAACTTCTTTGCTACGTGCTTACAGGCTGCTGATGCACTGGTGATGTGCCAAGGAACCCCAAATCCACCAGAGAGAATTTCTCCATCTTTGGTGTAGAGTGCAACCATGAAGTCGTGTACCTGCGCTGTTGAAGGAGATCCAGAGACGCGCTTCAACATGATCGCCATCTCGTCAGTTATTTGCCAAAGGCGATGTCTCAAGACCTCGAAAGTGACCTTGTCTACGCCTTTCAGGATCTCTGTCAATTTTCTTCCCCTGTAAGTATGATGTTTCTATAACCATCCATCTCGGCAGATTGGTCGGATCGGACGACCACCGTGGTTACAGGTGTCTCAATAACTGCTGGTCCAACTAATTTGTTTCCAGGCTTGAAGCCTTTCAGATCGTAAATAGGCGTCATGACAAACGCTTCGTCTTTTTCTGAAAAGACCTTTCGTCGTCCACTTGCTGAAGCTTTACCACCATTAGCTTTCCCAATGGTCTTTACAAACGGGGGTCTTCTTGCAAATCCCACTGCCCTTACTCTGAAGTGAACGATCTCCATGCCTGCTTCTCGAAAGGCCGTCCCAGGACCATATGTGGTCTCATAGAGTTGTTCGAAATCCGCATAAACTTGCGCGAGGTCACGCGAATTTAATCGGTGCTTTTGAGGGACAGGAACTGGGAGCTGATGGACTTGTCTACGATAACGGATCTCCATGAGGCGGCTTATTGTACTTTCTTTACTTCCGAAGCCATCGGCTTGGAGGTCATCTCTGGCAGATGCTTCAAGGTCTGAGAATATCCTGCTGACTCGTCCAGGTTCCGCAGGAACGGTCAAGTGGTCGGACAATAGATATTCATGTATTACATCTGAAGTCACTACTCCAAAAGCTCCGTAGACTGAGGATGTGGCGGGAACTATTGTCTTTGCTATCTGGAGCTCAGGGGCATAAGAGCACGAGTGAACGGGACTTGCTCCACCATAAGAGAATAAGACAAATTCGCGCGGGTCCTCACCTCTCTCAATGGTCACCTTTCTGATGAGATCTGCCATTTGAGAATTAGCGATCCGATAGATAGCTTCAGCTGCCTGTAGAGGATCTAGCTTTAGAGCTTTACACAGCTTTTCTTCAAATATCCTCATAGTCTTCTGTACCTGAAGTTTCATTCTTCCTCCAAGGAAATAGTCCGGGTTTAGATAACCGAGCAAGAGGTCTGCATCAGTGACTGTCGGTTCTTCACCACCTACTCCATAGCATATGGGACCCGGTTTGGCTCCCGCACTCTGGGGGCCTACTCGAAGAGTTCCTGTTAACGGTTCGATGGAAGCTATACTTCCACCTCCAGCTCCAATTGATACGATGTCTAGACGTGGAGTTAGCATGCTATACTGCGCGATAGTTGGTTCGTTGGCGTACTGAAAAGTTCCGCTTCTGATTAATCCTACCTTGAAAGTAGTTCCGCCCATATCGGCGGCTATGACGTTTTGATACCCAAGTTTTGACGCAAGGAACTGGCTCGCAATTACCCCCGCTACAGGTCCTGACTCTATGACTCCTACTGATCTCTCCACCGCAACTGATGCTGGCAGCACTCCGCCATATGCCTGCATCACAAGAAGTTGTTTCTTGAAACCATTCTTCCTTAATTTCCTTGTTAGTGCACCTAGATAAGAAGAGAAGACAGGTCCTGCATATGCATTGATGGCAGTAGTGGCCGTCCGTTCATATTCACCTTCAACCGGTACAAGATCACTCGATGTTGTTACAAATATACTTGGATCCATTTGATGTATTGTTTCCTTGACGAACCTTTCATGGCTGGAGTTCTTGAAGGACCAAAGAAGACATATTGCGATTGCATTGACTTTCTGTTTCTTCAGGCGATCTATTGCTGTGCTAACTTCTCTTTTCGAGATTGGCGTCAGAACTCTTCCCTTGTAGTCTACACGTTCAAGTACACCTTCAATGAGCTTCCTAGGAATAAGAGGAATAGGTTTGTCAGTCATCACTGGGTGAGTTATTGCCTCTTCACCCAAACCAGCGATTCTTCCTTTCCCTCTCATTATTAGAATGGTGTCTTCGAATCCTCTGGTAGTGATCAAACCAGCTTTTGCTCCTGTTCTAGTAAGCAAAGCGTTTTCAGCGACTGTTGTACCATGGCAAAAGTAGTCTGTCTGAGGGAGGATTTTGTGGGGTTTCTCTCCAAGACTCTCTATTGCTACTTTGATGGAGTTGATCACTCCTTCCGAGAAATCATCAGGAATGGAAAGGGATTTGCCTGTGGCTATGGAGCCATCAGGAGAGATGACTACACAGTCCGTAAATGTTCCTCCTACATCTACGCCGATACTGTATCCCAAGATGATTTACACTCAACAGTTACTAGTGTTTAATTCATTCTATCATGTTTAATCACCTCGTAGGATTTCGAGAAATTCGCCGGAAGTCATTACTCTACCAAAGGACGCCTGGATGGTTTCTAGATGGGCCTCATGAAGAGCTGTTGTGGCAGCGCCGCAACAATCTCTGAGTACTACTATGTCCAAGTCTCGATACTCTGCATCGCGTGCACTGGAATCGATCACTCCATTAGTGTGTACTCCGCTAAGGACGACTGTCTTTACACCAAAACTCCGAAGGATTGTTTCTAACGACGTCCCAAAGAATGGCGAAAAACGCCATTTTGCTACGACGAACTCATCATCTCTGGGTTTTAGTTCATCTACTATTTCTATTCCCCATGATCCTTCCATCAATGCTCCCATCTTGCGGCTAAGCCGTACGCTTTGTCCAACTCCATCTGGCCTATTGACCACACGCGTATAGATTATCTTAATTCCCTTCTCTCTAGCGGCTTGCAGCACCTTGGAAATTGAAGGAACTATGTCATCAGGATTGGGTTGCACCTTTCCAAAGCGCTTCACAAAGGCTCCGTCTTCGTGGATGAAATCATTCTGCATGTCACAAACAAAAAGGGCGGTTGTTGTGGACTCGATAGGCCTTTGGCTGCGGTCTACCCCGATCATCGATTTTGACATTAGAGATTAGATGGGTGTCTGCTTTACCTGTTTAACAGTTTCTTCCTCTCATGATAAGACCAAACACTGCCACAATTCTTTTCTTTAACCACTTCTAGATTCATACGCGTGATTATTAGTGGTCGCTATTGATACTGGTTCAGACCTTGAGGTCTTCCGTAGATTTCTGATTAGTAGTACCTGTCTATCTTTTATCCCGGAGAGCTACTTGGCCGATACTGAGGTTTTCCCAGAAAAAGAGGGTGTTACTGGTTCGATATATGTAGAAGCGGCGGATAAAGTAACGCTCAGAACCATTCGTGACATCACTTTCATCAATGCTCGGGATATACTCGGAATCATATACAATTCGAAGAGCGGAAATACTCAAATCAAGTGGAGACAAATTCGTGAAGATACAGGTAGAGTAACAGGGGAGGCCTCTGGTAACTCATTGGTCAACCTGCTTACCGCGAGGGTGATCACCCAAGAGTACGCCGCAGACTTGACTCGGGATGCCTCCACAGCTTCCAGTGACCAAGTTTCAATTGAAAGCGAAGAACCTACAGCGGAGGGAGGGTCACCTCGCGCTGATGTCGAGGTAGCTTCAACCACTTCCGAAACTCCGGATGCGGCGGAGACTCCTCGTATAGGCGACGACGCCTAGCCTCGAGAAGACGATTCTCTCTTCCAGAAAACTCCGCCATTGTCTGTACGTGATTCCCATGTTTTTCAGCGATTTTCCTTTCACTGAAAACCGTCTTCAGTCCGTCTTCTGATCTAAGAAGGTGATGGTCAACTATGATCCTTGGAATAGATTTCACTAGGGATCTCAAATTGGAGCAGGCACGGGAAATTGAATCTGCAGAGATTCTATATCCTTCGAGATATAGCGGCGGTCCACCAAGTATCAGTAGCTGTGGATTCATGCCGAGGATATACTTGAGCGTAGTTTCAGAGACAGGTCCCTGAATGTCACTACATATCATCACTTTGTCATTTCCTCTTCCTATTGACAAACCTACAGTATAGCCTAGTGACTGTTCCTCTTCACCGTGAGCTAATGGCGGTGTAAATTGTAGGTGAGTAGTTCCTATATCAAACGACTCCGAGTCGGAGGTTCTGAGTTCTCCAACAAACTTTTCGGCTATCTTGTGGAAGATGTAGCCGCGTCTACGTTGACTGGGATTAATCGCATCTCTATAGTCTTTGGCATATACGACTCGGCCGCCATAGATCGTCTCTGACTCGTTAACGTCGCTCCATGTCCAAACAGTATCCAGCTGCTTCCATGGGGCGGTATAATGGTCAAAGTGGTAGTGGGATATCGTTATGATATCAGCTTTGGCGGCGAAGTCACGGATCTCTTGCCGTGCATACGCTAGAGCTGCGTATTCCTCTGGATGAGGTAAGAGACCTGCACGAAACCCAAGAGCAGCTCCTGCATCAAAAAGAATCTTGACATCTGGCGTTTCAATGAAGGTAGCCATGGATCGAACTCCGAGGGATTCGGCTGCGAGAGGACGGACCTGTATCTTCAATTAGAATTGCCATATTTTGTCAATGTTTAAATTGACCGTTGAATCAGTTTTTTTTGCCTCCCAGAGATCTACGTGATCATCAATGGTCTATGTACGAGTACAACGAATCATGAGCGTAAACGACCCGGAGACTGGCCGTGCCGGAAAACAGATTGAATTTGTGGAGTCAAGACAAAGTACGCCTCAAGTTCTTCCTGGCGTGAGAGAAGATGAAGAGAAACTTGTACGTAGCATCGTAGGTCAGTTTCAATCGATGGGTATCTTTCCACAAAAGAGAGAAATGGTCGTACCAAAAATGACTCTTCTTCTAAGCGAGAACGAATACGATCTACTGCGAATTCACTTTGAGGTTAATGATACTTATGAGCTAGTCTTGACTGACGGTTCTATATCTTTCAAGAAATTAAATGAAGGAGTCTAACGTCATTGGCATGGACTGCCAATAATTCACAAGATCTCACGACGATGGTTGTCTATACACAATACTGCGACTACAATCTACATTTTTGTGTACGGATGCGACTCTTCCTTTAGGCATGGTAAGAAATCTTTGCTGCCCAGGGAGTCATTGACAAGATAGCAATCATGGACTAGAACTTTCTCGATAAGACCAAAGCTTAACTCCTATCCCAATTCTGTCTCACAGTGAATTCTTGATGATGGGCAAAGAGAAGCCTGCATTCTGGCGGACAGCGATCTCAAAGGTCGAGCCAAATAAGATCTTAGTTAGGGGATACGATCTAGCTGCTCTCCTCGGAGAATATTCTTTAGGGGAAATAGTACATCTTGTATGGCAAGGGGAGCTGCCAACTGTGGAAATGGGCAAGCTCGTGGAGGCTATGTTGGTTGCAAGTTGTGAGCACGGTTTGAGTGCTCCCTCCACTGATGCTACGCGATTGGTTGCTTCATGTGGCGTACCGCTAGAGTCCGCGGTCGCAGCCGGAATCTGTGCTCTGGGGGATCTCCATGGAGGCGCGATCGAAAGATGCGGAAAGGTTCTGGTTGATGGTGTCAAGACTATCCGGGAAGAAGGAAAGGGAGTGCAAGAAGTGGCGGACATGATCACAAACCGGCATAAAGAGAAGAAGGAGAGACTGGTCGGCTACGGCCATCCGACCCATACTGACGACCCGCGAACTAGAAAGATACTCCAAATGGCTGAGGAAGTTGGAGTTTCGAAGATTCACGTCCGTCTGGCTAAGGCCATAGAAGCTACTACTGAGCGCTATTATGGAAAAACGCTCATCCTGAATATCGATGGTGCCATTGCAGCTGTTTCCATGGATATGGGTTTTGACTGGAGGGTGGGAAAAGGGTTCTTCATCGTAGGACGGGCGGTTGGACTAGTAGCTCATGCACTAGAGCAGATGTCCAATGAGGGCCCATATAAGAGTGCCAACTGGCAAGAAGTGGAATATCTGGGCACACCTCCGAGAGACGTCCCACGTAGAGCAAGCAAAGATAATATCGTGTGATCGACCAAAACATGACCATGAGTACGGATCTTTCAGGGCGTAAAGTCGCGGTTCTTGCGGAGAGTTATTATCAGGAACTAGAGCTATGGTATCCCCTCCTTCGTCTTAGAGAAGCGGGTGCGCAAGTAAGTGTTGTTGGGAGCGGGACGGCCCAGGTGTATAAGAGTCAGCATGGATACGAAGTAACTGTTGATACGAGCGCCGATAAGGTCAGCTCTGACCTTTTTGACGCCGTAGTTGTCCCAGGGGGATGGGCTCCTGACTATCTCCGGAGACACGAATCTGTCCTTAAATTCGTGAAAGACATCTTCGATCAGAACAAGATAGTGGCCGCGGTATGTCATGGGGGTTCGGTTTTGGTGTCGGCAAAGGTGCTCAAAGGACGGACAGCTACTTGTGTCAAGGCCATCAAAGACGATGTCATAAACGCTGGCGCGAACTACGTGGACAAGGAGGTTGTACGAGATGGGAATTTGATTACTTCTAGAATACCATCCGACTTACCGGCCTTCTGCAAAGAAATCATAAACGCGCTTCAGACAAAATAGGTCACCATATCTTTGAAGAACTACTTCAGGAATCCATTTCATTATAGTCTGCTCCTTTAGTTTCAGTTAAGATTTTTTGTTGATTTGTGTCTTGATCATAAACATGTCTTTTCATGTCTACCACTAACAGAATGTTTCCTATTCATGTTTTTTCGTGACCTCGTGACATTATTTCTAGGCATGACCACTATAACACAAGCTCATAGACTAAGCGTAAGTGACTATTCAACAGCTAACTCTTAAGATTTGGTTCGGCAATTCTTTTGTAAATTATGGATCCTGGAAGAAAGAATGTAGATGATACTGCACTAGTTACTACCAGGCTAATGTTACCCCAAGATGCCAATGTTGCAGGGAATGTCTTCGGTGGTGTAATCCTCAAGAATATAGATGAAGCTGCGGCTCTGGTGGCCTTCAGACATGCTAGAAAGAATGTGGTTACTGCCTCTATGGATAGAATGGATTTCTACGCTCCCGTTTATGTCGGTGATATTCTCATTCTCCGTGTCGCGGTCAATTATGTAGGTTCTACCTCGATGGAGATTGGTGTACGCGTGGAAGCAGAAAATAGATTGACCGGCGAGTCAGTACATACCGGTTCAGCATATCTGACATATGTAGCTCTTGATGAAGAAGGGAAGCCTGATTCTATTCCAAAAGTCAAGCCGGTAACTAAGGACGAGCGGAGACGATATGTTGAGGCTAAGCTCCGGCGAAAACATCGACTGATCAAAAGAAACAGGTGATTTCTACCGCTTTCGAAAATATTACTCACGAAGATGACATCGAAGAAGACCTCTTCTATCGAGTTACTATACTCCTAGTTCAATTGAGGCTTCTTTCGCCCCCTGTGCTAGGTTCTTCAGCTTCAGCTGGCAGGCAGAGCGGGGGATTATATCCGAGTCCCAAGTCGGGGCAAAGCCGCAGTCAGTCGTCGCCGAGAGCTGCTTGGGGTCGATGTGCTCTGCCGCCGCGAGGAGTCGCTTCTTTACAAGCCAGACTGGCTCTACATCAGGGGTCTTCACGTCGATGGCACCGACGGCGATTTTCATGCCCTTCGGTGGTGGATGTTCCTTCAAGAGCTGGATGTCGTCGGCGTGGCGCGCGTTGGCCATCTCCAAGCAGAGCGTACCTACTCGCAGATCATAGATATCTGGGAGAAGGTTAGTGTAAGTCCCGTCGGTCCGATGGGCAGCTTTGTAGTTCCCGTAGCACATGTGTGCATGTATCTGACGGCGCGGCAGTCTTGAAACGGAACTGTTGATGAGGTCGATGTTACTCTTGAGCTGAGGGATCGCTTCCCCTCGGGGTTTGGCCGTAAGATGTGTGAAGTCGGGTATATCGATCTGGATGATATCAGCACCAGCTTGCAGCGTCGCTTGGTACTCCTCCTTGAGCAGTTGGATTAGATCCTCAGCATAAGCGCCCCTGCTCGTGTAGGCGCTCTTAGAGATGCGAAGGGTCTTGGTCGTCGCGAGAAACGTCACGGAGATGTTCGGGACCTTGAGTCGCTTCTTGTTGGTGAGTCGTTTCACTCGGCGAACATCCTCTGCCAAGGGACCCTCCCGTCGTCTCAGTTTGTTCACGACGGCTATGCCTGGCCTGGTGGCTCCATGAGAGAATGTGTAGGATATCCCCTCGAAGGCCAAGCCCTCTATGCGCTCGGTGAAATACTCCCAGAAGCTGGTCCTTCCTTGCTCTCCATCGCTGATGATATCAATCCCTGCGTCGAGTTGCTCCTTAACTGTCTCCCTGACGGCGATCTGAAGGAGCTCTTTGTAGACCTCTTTACTCAGCTCCCCGACCTCCGAGGAGCGCCTCGCTTCGATGA
>DAEN01000061.1:0-18326 GCA_002495315.1 Thaumarchaeota archaeon UBA141 | reverse complement strand
CCGAGGAGCGCCTCGCTTCGATGAACCAGTCCGGTCTGGTATAGCTGCCGACGACCGTGGTCTCAAGAGGCATGATACCAGGATATCTGACTCGGTATCTTCCTTAAACATAACCCTTGCAAAGCGGCATCTGTTCAGCCCGATGGTATTGACGCCCAAATAACTCTCGGAGACCACAGGCCAATCAAAATCCAATGATTGGCCCCGGATATGTCTGTTAGTTCTCTTATGCTTTCAATTCTTCGACGATCCGTGAGATGGCTTCGGCGCCATCGTGTTGTAGTGCTACATTGCGGAGATTGTTCGCTTTCTTTTCAATCTCCAAGGAACTGTTAAGGCATAGTCGAACGGCTGACAGCAAGGACCCCGGATCTAACTCGCGTTGATTGATCATCATGCCTATCCCTAGCCTCTGAACACGCTGCGCGTTTCCTACCTGTTCGGTCTGCCTTTCTATCGGTATTGTAATCAGAGGCTTTCCAGCCAAGACTGCCTTAGCGATGCTGGTATGTCCAGCGCGCGAAACAATGACAGAGGCTCTATGAGCCAGCTCCTCTACATTTGGACACCATTCGAAGAACACCCCACCTCGAAACTGCTTCGGCTCGGACGATCCCCCCGGTACCCCTGCTGAGATGATGAAGTCGTAACCTTGTGACGATGTTGCGATTTCCTTCAACTGGAGGAGGAGCGAAAACTTCGTCTGAGTCGGTCCACTGATAGGACAGAAGATCAACGGTTTCGCAGATGGCGCAAGGTTTCTCTCCTGGCTCCCGTCCACTCCATGATTACAACCTGCAAGAAAACCGATGAAGCGAACTTTTTGACGCGGAGCTACTGGGGAGATGCAATAGTCAGAAATAGTATACGGGGGAGGGAGATCTGGAATCGCCACTACTTTGCTCAACGACCAGAGCGACGACAATATCTCGCCCATGATCCGTTCGACCGTTGTCGTAAACCCCCTTCGGTCATGCCGTGGAATGAGCATCGTTAACACGTTTGTGACGACAATTACTGGAACCCTCAGCAATCTGGCCGCAAGGATGGCGGAAAGCCGCGAGTCGGATATGACAACATGAGGATTCACCTGACGGATATGGTGAATCTCAAATCGCATCTGCTGAAGGAAGCGGACAACCATGATGGGCCATCTGCGAAGAGTTCCTGCGAAGTCGAGTGAGCCGTTTGCGGTCCACTTCACATCGATGGCTGGAGACTCTTTGCCCTCATATCCCTTGGATTGAAGAAAGCGCAACCCCTCTCCGAAAGACGAAATCCAAGGCTGCCACCCATCAGCCGCTAGTCGTTTGAGGATGAGGTCTATTCTACTTGCGTGGCCCAGGCCGGACCCAAAAACCGAAGCATAGACCCTCTTTTTCATTCAGCACGCCTCTTAGTAGAGATCCCTCTGCAACACCGGACCTCTTGGCGAGGTCTCTCCGAAGATCTCTGCCTGAAACCAGTATGGCTTGGTGTCACCGTACAACCAAGAGCCTGGGGGCGCGCCTGCCTTGCTGAGCGCGATGACAAGTTCATCCAGGTCGGACTTTCCAAAATGATAAGTCTTCTTACGAACGGGGAGGCACGACAGGAATACGGGAATGACTACCGATGTCGTGATCTCTATACTTCTAGTGTCTTTGGGATAATCGATGAATACGAAGGAGAAGAAGCATCTCCTGGGCTGAGCTAAGACTCTGATCCACTTCGAGAACAAACCGAGTGTGAACACGTTCGTTGACTGCTTTGGAGGTTTTGAAACCGATTACAACAAACGCCACTAGGCTCAAGTCGCAATCATGCGTTCTGGCCCTTGGAAGGGATGGCTGACCCGGTCCTCGAGCTGTTCGGCAGGCCCGCTAGGCAAGGGCGTATCACCTTCCTTTGAGGGCTTCGAAGATGGCACGCTTTAACACTCCTCGGGAAATCTGGAGTTTGTGCGAATTTTTCGGGAGAGGTGATGCCTCTTCAAGGGAAGCCTCTGCAGCGTTCTGCACCATATCCTCGCTTATCACATTTCCTTCCAGAAGTCGTTCGGCCCGAGCGCACCTTTGGGGGGTAGGGTAGACGCCTCCCAGAATCAACCTTGCTTTAATGCAGGTTTGCTTATCAAAGCATAATTGAACCGAAGCGCTTACAACCGCGAAGTCAATCGCCCTTCTGAAAGAAAATCTTGTGAAAGCAGAAGTCGAATTGGGGAGCGGTCTGGGCACGAGGAGTCCCGTCAAGAGCCATGGAGCGTCAATTTTCCGTACGACGAAGTCTTTGATAAATTCTATCACGGGAAGTTGTTTCACGCCGGCATCTGTCATCAGAACAATCTGAGCACCTAGCACCGCAAGAGGCCCAGCCAAGTCCGAGGGCGATACGGCAACACATCCATCAATTCCTCCGAAGATGCTATAGTTCCATTCATGTTCCCCCTCTCCCTGCGAGATCGCCGGACAAGTCTTTCCACCTTTCCTCAGGCAATCGAAAGCATTTCCTTCAGCTCTATAGTACCAGCACCAGAAATCTTGACAGATATTGCCGCCTACGGTGGCCATGTTTCGTATCAGCGGTGTGGCTAAGGTGCTTAGAGCCGTCCCCAGAATTGGATAGAGGTCCTTGACCACAGACGACTCCTCTAGCTCAGACAAACTGGTCATGGCACCTATCGCGAAACCTTCCTCCGTCATTTTCATGTGTTTCAGCTCGGGAAGGTAGTTCAGATCGACGAGCTGCGTGGCTTCGGTCCGTTTTCCAAGAGCTCGCTGCTTGAGCATGTGGAGAAGATCGGTGCCACCCGCCAGAGGCTTAGATTTCGCTCCAGTTCGTTTGACATAGTCCAGGAAATCTTGAATCGAGGACGGTTCCGCTATCCTGAAGCTCCTGGCGGGCATGCTGCCGGCCTACTTCGAGTTCCCTAGGACGTCAAAAATCTTGGCAGGCGTTATGGGGATAGAGAAGAGTCTGACACCAATAGCGTCCTGTATCGCGTTCACTATGGCAGGAGCCACGGGGCTCATCTGTCCCTCGCTCGTCCCGATTACACCAAACGCACCCGCGGGATCGGGTTTTTCGACCATCACTACCTCAATCTCGGGGACATCTAGTATTGTGAGAATCCTGTAGTCCCGGAGATTTGGATTCAGACACCTGCCAGTTGAACTCTCCATCACTAATTGCTCGGTCAGGGTGTGGCCGAGGGCCTGCATGACGCCACCCTCTATTTGCTGTTGAACTATGCGGGGGTTTATGGCGCGCCCGACATGCTGGGCAAATACGATCTTCTCTATTTCTATGCCGCCTGTATCGCGGTCCACGTAAACCTCTGTGAAGCATGCCCCATTCTCCTTGGCCACTGCGGAGAAAGGTGTGCCCTTCTCGCCCCCAAGCATAATGGACGCACTGCCGACAATTGGTGTGGAAGTACCCTCGGCTACATCCCGAATAGTCATTTTTCCACCTTGGGCGGCTCGGGCGCGAATCCAGCCTCTTCCATCAAGCTGAAGATCACTACCCCTTACGCCTAGCAACTTCCCGGCAGCTTCCAGTAGCCTGTTCTTCGCATCAACAGCTGCGGCGTAAGTGACTCGGCCCTGTACCCATGTCACTTGTGAGGATACGCTGGCCACAGCTGTAGGCAGATTGGAATCTCCCGCGAAGACTTCGATAGACTCGAGCGGAAGGCCCAAGACTTCGGCAGCTATCTGTGCTTGGGTGGTCTTTTGTCCAGCTCCTTGATCCGTTATCCCGGCGTGTAGACCTATCGTGCCTTTGGGATCTACTACGATCTTGGCGGATGCATGGATCACTGGTTCAGTGCACCCATGTATGAAGAGAGACATTCCTTGACCTCGCCCCAAGGAAGTCGCACCCATTCTGGATGCCCCGGCATCTATACATTCATCATATGCTTCACCATTCAGGATCGGTCCGTGATCGAAACCTGGTTCCGACATCGGGTCGCCCGCCTTCGCATGTACTTTGCGCATTAGATCGGGCGTTGGAATGCCCAGTTTCTTCGCAAGCTCATCGAGGGCTGAACTAACTGCGAGGGTTGGTTGAGGGGTTCCGAATCCTCTGAAAGCGACACCTATGAAGCAGCTGTTTGTGTAAACCGAATAGGCCTCATAGGAGACATTGGGGCACCGATATAGTTGGCACACAGGTCGCGCAATCTTGGCAGCTATCATTAGACCTATTTTTCCCTCATAGGGTCCTTTGTTCAGCAATTCGCGGCAGTAGATTGCAGTGAGGGTGCCATCTCTCTTTGCACCTATCTTCACATACGTGGATGTTGGATGGCGGGTCCGCATGCTCTCTTCTTCTCTTGTCAAGACTGTGAGAACCGGAGCTCCCGTGGTCTTGGCTAGCTGAGCTGTGATGGGCAGATATCTGCCAGCATCTTCTCCCTTAGACCCAAAGGATCCTCCAACGTAATTGGAGATTATTCGAACTTTGGAGAGCTCAAGTCCGAAGAACCGTGCAAGCTGTTCTCTTACCTTGAAGATGGTGCTTGTCGAAAGCCAGACAGTGAGCTCGTCCCCTTCCCATTTGGCCAGTGCAGCCTTGGGTTCCATGGCGGCAGCAGCTACGGTGTTGTTGGGCCCATGAAAAGAATAATTGCCCTCGACTATTACCTCTGCTTCCTCAAATCCGCGTATTACGTCCCCACGACCCCCTGTCAGGGGTTTCCCGCCGACAAGGTTTCCGCCCGCCCTAACTTCGGGCGCTCCAAGTGAAAGGGCCTGCTCCGGCGTGAAGACCCGGGGGAGATCTTGGTACTCCACTCTAAACAGCTCGAGAGCATCAGCTGCAGAGAATGGATCGGTAGCTGCTACAGCTGCTACTTCGTCGCCTACACATCTTACTTTGTTGTCGAGCAGACGCACATCGGGTGGTTCCCATATGGCTGACGAGCCGGGATCTCTGTTAGTTAGAATTCCCTTGACTCTTGCGTGTTTTCGGACTCGTGAGGCGTCTATGTTGACGATGTTTGCATGTGGGAGGGGGCTCCTGAGAATCTTGCAGAATAGTAAGTCATCGAACTCATAGTCGGCTGTGAACTTCGCTTGTCCCGTTACAAGGTGTAAACCATCGACCTTGGGCAGGTTCCGACCTATTGCAGTAAACTTCGTCATGCTCTCTTCAGCAGGACGGACTACTGTCAAAGGCGAAGCCAATTTGTCAAAATCCCTCAGCAGGCTCATGTTTGGCTGATTCTCTACGACCTGAGGAGCCTGCAGCCAAGATGGAGTTGAGTATCCCAGAATAGGCGCCGCATCGGCAAAGGTTGCCTGCTACGGCTCTCTTGACTTCATCCCTTGTGGGATGGGGATTCTTGTCAAGAAGTACCTTCGCAACCATTAGTATTCCCGGGGTGCAGAAGCCGCACTGGAGGCCGACTTGCTGCATGAAGGACTCCTGAAGCGGATGAAGACTTCCTCCTTGAGAAAGCCCTTCGACCGTCATGACCTCTTTTCCTCGTGCGCGTCTTGCTAACATCATGCAAGATAGGATGGGGATCTGATCGACCAGGACAGTGCACGCTCCGCACTCGCCCCTATCACAAGCATTCTTTGTTCCGGTAAGATGTAACTTCCACCTAAGCAAGTCCCAGAGAGTCCAACGGTCTTCTTCAATTTGAGTGCTGATGAGACGACCGTTAAGACGAAACGACATGAGTTTCGGACGCGAGACGCGCAAACGATTTTCAGCGTCCATTCGACAAGCCTAAAAAACTTCCCTCGACGCTTTCAATCGGAGACCTGGATGACGACGGTATTCTATGCTGAACAAGAAGGATCTTCTTCCGCTGGGTTTCTCAGGATTCAGCTGGCGCGGCCTCTCTATGCTGTTATTTCTTCAGCGGCCTGATCCCTCTTCGTCGACTTCTGACTCATGCGTTCCACCAAATGTCCAGTTTTTCCTGGAAGGACTCCTCCAGTGTTGGGCAGCGTTCGTATCGAATGATGTTCCTCTTCGTTTACGTAAAGTCTAAAGATGTCAAAGCGGTTGTAATGTCCCACGATGTCCTGTGCGGCCTTCGCCTTGATGATCTCTTCCATGTCCACCTCTGCATAGAGGATTTCCTCTCTGTCCTCTTTCCCTTTTGCTAGGACTCGACCTCCCGGCCCATAGATTCCCGAAGACCCTCCGCCGACTTCCGCCCCCTCTGAATCGTCTCCCAGTTCCTCCTTCATTTCTTTGCTGAAGTAGTCCGAAGCGCTGATGATGAAGAGCTTTCCTTCATATGCAAACTGTTGAAGAATGAAATCACCTCCCCACTTGCACATGAAGGCCGGCCAGCTCGCAACATGCAGGTTCGCTCCTCGCGCCAAGAGCGTATACTTTGCGAGTAGATTGTTGTGCTCTCCACAAATAAGACCACTCAACCGGCCATAGTCAGTTTCGAAGACCGACAGAGCTGTTCCATCACCGCCTGTGTGGACTAGTCTTTCGCCTAGTGTAGGCACTAACTTGCGATGTTTACCTAAAATTTCTCCGGTACGGCTAATGAAGACTTGGGTGTTGTAGAGAGTCCCCATTGTTCCTTTCTCCTTTTCATTGATACCAATAACTACGTAGCAGTCATTCTGCCGAGCCGTTTCACATAACTCGTCTATTGCTCGACTTGGGACTTCGACCGAATTCTTGAAGAGCTGCAGATAGCGCTTTTCCACTCTGTGCTTCAGAGGTCGCGCTCTATTTACCCAATGAGGAAAGCCAGGGACGAAGGCCTCACTGAAGCCGACAACGTTGGCGCCATTCCTAGCAGCTTCCCCGGTTAGTTGACATGCTTTCTCGATCGTTGCCTCCCGATCTAGGAAAACTGGTGCTGCCTGGACAGCCGCTACGTTAAATTTTGAATATGAATCCCCCATATGATTGGTTTATGCAGGTACCGGAATCGTCATAAACTTATCCATGACTAGCGGGGATGGCTTTGGATTTTCAGGAACTGACACGTCCCCATAAATGGCACATTTATCGTAGTGTCAAGGGAAGAAATGTCCTATCCGTGGCAGCAGCTTCCTCAGTGGTAAAGCTCGCAAAACACGTTGAGAAGACTTACGGAATGTGAGAATTCGGCCCAACAGCTCGCGATGTTACTGTCAGGGGCGTCCTCTTGACCATTGCTTACCACTGCTAGGCGCGACCGACGCAAAGGGCACGGTCAGGGAGCTGTTGGTCTGAAGGGCTTTCTTGCGCGCAACCAGGCTTAAAGCTAAGGAACGCGCGGCTATGAGTGCAAGTACTACTCCGATCAATCACCATGGTGAGTCCCCTGAATCTTTCTTGAACTTGTAGCGAGGAGAAGTAGTACTGCATGATTGCTCCTGCCCGAAAGTAACAATTAAGAAAGAGGCCTACGGCTCTCGTATTGTCATGGATCTCCGAATCAGCCGCATCGAAGTCTACCCCGTCAACATCGAAAAAACTGTGGGCAAGGAGGTTGCGGTTACGTACGGCCTTCTAAGAGGTCTCACCAACGTTGTTGTGAAGATCTTCACGGAGGATGGACCGCATGGATGGGGTGAAGGTGCAGGCAGCACTGACATGTTCTTCTTTAACGGCGAGAGCCAAGAGTCCGTGAGAGCTGCCCTATCAAAGATAGCCCCGTCGCTTCTGGGCCAAGACGCGTTGAACCTCAACGAAATCCACGAAAAAATGAATCTTGTTCCCAGAAATCAGGCCAAGTGCGCCATTGATGTAGCTCTTCATGATATCATAGGTAAGGCCCTAAAGCGTCCTGTATATCAACTGCTAGGAGGGGCCTTCTCTCAGGAAGCACCAATGCACTCAACCGTTGGTATCTCCTCGCCGACGGAAATGGCTGCCCAAGCTATCCAAAGAGTCGAGCAGGGCTATAGGACCCTGGAGATCAAGGTGGGCAAGTACGAGGGCAGAGTCTCGGTCGAGGACGATGTCGCTAGAGTAAGAGCTGTTCGCGATGCAATTGGAAACGATGTGATCCTTATCGTAGATGCCAATGTAGGCTGGGACGTACACGAGGCGATACGTATTATCCGCAAAATCGAGGAGCTAGATGTGCTGATAGAGCAACCCACTCGCAATCTTGAGGGGCTCCGGGAGATACGTAAGAACTCCTCCGCACCGATCATCGCCGACGAAAGCTGTCAGGGCCTGCAAGATACCGTCCGGATAATCCAGATGGAGGCGGCTGATATGATCAGCATGAAGATAACCAAGTTTGCAGGATTCACTGAATCTAGGCGCGTTCTATCTCTGTGCGAAGCCTTTGGGTTAGGATATCGGTACGATAACATGAATCAGAGTAGACTATCTGCTACTGCTTCCCTCCATCTTACCATGGCCTTCTCCAAGGGAATCCCCTCCGGCGGAACTAACTTCTTGTCCTTTCAGAATGATCTCGTTAGTCAAGGCGGGCTTAGAATAGATCGAGGGATTGCCAGGCTCGAGGACTCTGAGGCACCCGGATTAGGGATAGAAATCGCGGAAGATCTACTCGGAGAGCCTGATACTTACGTGCCCTGATCACATGAATAGTATTCTCAGCTCCCCGACCTCCGAGGAGCGCCTCGCTTCGATGAGCCAGTCCGGTCTGGTATAGCTACCGATGACCGTCGTCTCCAGTGGCATAATGGAAGGATAAGTGACGCGGTATATTTCTTAAACATAAACTAGGTAAAGTGAAGCCTCACCACCCCGACGATATTCACGCCTTACATCAGAATGTTCTGACAGGCTTTCTGTGTTGATCCTTCCGATATGCTTCGAAGCTCCTCTAAATGATAGTGGACCGGGCGGGATTTGAACCCGCGATCTCCGCCTTGCGAAGGCGGCGTCACTACCAGACTGGACTACCGGCCCGACAAGGAGGACTAGTGCAGGTCTTCTATTATCGTTACGATGGACCTATGCGAAAATATTCTGGCTAATCTGATTTCTCCTCCAGCTTCTTACCAAGGGCGGGTCGAAGATGATCTACCACTTCGTCGTAGCTGAGGAGCTCTTCTGAAACATTAAACTTCCTCTTGCCATCGCGCCAAAAGAATGTTAGCTTGGTTCTATTTGGTTTTCGCTCTGCTTCCGCATGAATGATTTCTGAGTATGGAATCTCATAGCTTTTATCGTCCTTTGCTAGGACCTCTGATATAGAGAACTGCTGTATCTTTTTTCGCTTTCGGGCAACCAGTAGTGATGAGAACAAGATGCCTACAAGTATGCTGAGGAATATTCCTGGAAGATGCTGTAAGAGTGGATAGATTATCAGGATGGGTGAGAGAGTCCATAGACTCGAAGTTAGGTGTAGCGAAACGATCTTATCTTTGAAGAGGATCCAGTCTACAAGAGCGAAACCATCTAGAGCAGTTTTTACCCGGGTAATCTCTTTATCTGATATCGATCTTCACGTGTGAAGCATCTGGAAGACATGATATTAACTTGAGAGATACTTGGGGTCTCGGTTAGTCGTCTCAACTAGTTGTAGGTGCCTCAGCATTAGCTCTTCATCCCCGAAGGTCAGATCGCCCGTCGTAGCTCGCCGAGGCACCATGGATCTGTTCTTAAGAATCCGTTTTAATTCTTCTCGCGGGCTGCCAAAAGTCACGGTCAGCTCGATGTTATTGAGACATCTTCGACCACGATGCTTGGAAGGAGTGAACTTCCTATCTGTCTCCTTTCTCTAGACACGGAAGAAACCTTTTGCAGGAGATCGTAAGTATTCCCGGCTATCAGTGTTCCTTTCAGGGAGTGCATTATTTTCCCTTTCTCTATATATGATCCTCCTTTGACCACACCCGAAAAATCCCCGCTAGCGGAATTTATGTTACCGGAGAACCTGGTTACGGTGATTCCTTTCTTTAGCTCTCCAAGAATATCGTCTGCTCCTCTCTTGCCCTCGCCGATTAGCAAATTGGTGGTACCTACTCCTGGCACTGCCTGCGTTCCTCCAACAGCATGACCTGTACTTTCTCGATCTTCTATCCTTCCAGTATATGCATTATATAGAAAGGAAGAAAGGATTCCGTTCTGCATAATTGGCAGCGGGTTGTGAGGAGATCCTTCACGGTCAAAAGAAGATGCAGAGAGGCCATTGACATACGTGGCATCATCTACCATGTTTAGCTCCTTGGCAGCGATTTGCTGGTTGAGCTTTTTCGCGAACGGACTCCTGCCTTTTTGGATATTTGCAGAGCTGACTGCGGATGAAAGTGGTCTTGCCAGTAGAGTTTCTACTACCTCTGGACTGAAGAAGACCGGGCCTCTAAAACTCTCTATTCTCTTAGGGTTCAAAGAAGCGATAACATTCTTAGCTAAAGCTTCTGCCGTCGGTATGACGTCGACCTTTTTCTTCCAATGTGTTCCCTCAAACTGAGAATCAAAACTAGAAACATCTCCGTTATCTAACGCCATCCCCATAATTGCCCAAGTAAAGATGCTGGCGCGTTCTCGACATGTCAGACCGTGAGAATTAGCAACTGCCTTTTCAGTTACACATGAACCAAAAGCCCCGCTGTCAACAGTTACTCTACGATCGTAAGCCTTGGCGCTCTTTAACATCTTGGCAGCTTCCTTGACAGTCTCGCTAGGATCCAGTTCCTCTGCTTCTGCATCATAGATCCCATTAACTCGAGGAAGAGGCTTGGGCGTTGGCAAGCCTAGATATCGATCTCGGGGGCTGGCCTTGGCTATCTTTACTGCAGATCTAATCGTTCGTTGAATTACCTCTTTGGATAAGATATTTGATGAAGCGAATCCTAAGGACTTTCGTAAATGAACTCTAATCCCAATTCCTGAGCTCTGTTCAGATTTGCATATCTTGACATCATTGTTTTCTATGAACGTCTCGGTCCCTCGTGAACTAACTAGGTATGCTTCTGCTTCTTCAACCCCAAGAGTCATGGCTTTCTGGACCGTGTATTCTGCAAGTGAGATTAACTTCTGACTCATTGTTGTATACCTCCTATGGTCGCTTTGCATCGTAAGTGTCCTCCGCCACCGTCCACCTTGGCTGGTTGCCATTTCCCGCAATAACCTGAACCTATTCCGAAAGCGAAATCCTTCCCAACGGCATCGACGCTCTTTAGAGATTCAAAGGCCTGTCCACTGATCGTGACTCCCCTGAGCAGATCTTGAATTTCTCCTTTCTCGATAGCATAGGCCTCCTGTGCGCCAAACATGAACTCTCCATTTGCGTCAGCTTGTCCTCCCAGAGGGCCTTTCAAATAATATCCTTGAGGAATCTCACGAACCATCTCTTCAAAATCGTAATCGCCTGGCTCGATGTAGGTATTTCTCATTCTGATCAAAGGATCATCAGAGTAAACATAAGCACGTGCGTTTCCTGTCGATGCAACGTCGAAGAGCTCGGCGCTCTCTCGGTTGTGAAGATAAGAATTCATGATACCTTTGTCAATTACTACAGTTTCTTGGGCAATTACTCCTTCGTCATCTACTAAGACAGTTCCAGCTCCTGAGTGCTGTCTTTCTGATAGACCACTATCTACCAAGGTAATCATTTCGCTTGCTACCTGTTGTCCAATTTTTCCCTTAACGATAGATCCTGCTAGAACAAAGTCAGCCTCAACTGTGTGACCAATAGCTTCATGAGAAATCAGTCCAACCATACCTGGATCGAGGATAACAGTGGCAGGTCCACCTTTCGGTTGGCGTGCTCCAAGAAGTCTTACAGCAATTTCGGACGCTCTTTTGGCCATCTCCTCTGGTGAACCGTTCTCGAAGAGATCTATCCATCCACCAGTAACGCCTACTGATTCTGCGGCAGTCATGACTTTTTCTCCTTCTGATGCAACAGCCGTCACGGCAAATTCTGGTTTGAAATCGTGTAACTCAGCTGAAGCTCCATCGCTTGTCACGATTATTTTCTCGTCTATTATTTCCCTGTAAGAGCAGATGGCAGATTTGACTCGCTCTGAATAACTTCTGGCGGCTTTTTCGGTATCCACAACTAGTTTGACTTTCTCTTCCAGATTATGCGAATCAAGTGGCCCTCTCTGTCGAGTAGTAAAAGTTCCTACAGCAAGATCTGCTTTCCCGAGTCTAACTTTTTGGGCCTTTGCATTACTAGATGAATGGGCTACTGAAACCGCATCCGAGAATGCCTTCTTGAGTCCGCTTTTCCTAGTTTCTACAGTGCTGCTGAATCCCCACGCTCCATCACAGAGTACTCGGAAACTCACACCTGATAACAGATTTACTCGTGACTGTTCAAGCTTACCTTGTGAGACTCGTACTTCCATGGCCTGTCTTTCATGGAACCGGGCTTCCGCGTAGGTGGTTTCCGAGAGACTTTCAATAACGTCTAATAAACGAGTGGATGAAGGTTTCACAGTCTCGATGTTTTCAGACCATGGTTAAAACTTTCAACTGCAACCAGAGGACTGTTGACGATCGAATCTGCTATTGTAATATTCTGGTATGCATTGCTTTTGAAGGATTGAATGTCTTTAGGTGGACGATGACCGATAAGTAGTCCCAATGAATATATTGATAGAGATTAGATCGACTCTTGACATTGACTAGCGAAAGGCAGCTCTTCAAGACTTTCGGGATGAGGGGACGAGTAAATCAGGACCTGACTGCAGATGTAATATTGAATCTTGGTCGAGCCTTCGGAAGCTACTTGGGTTCTTCTAAGACTGTGGTAGTAGGTCGAGACCCACGGACTTCTGGAAATATGTTTTCAATGGCCGCAATTTCTGGGTTGAACTCTGTTGGCGTCAATGTAATCGATATTGGAATGGTGCCTACACCAGCTCTCTGTTACCTTGTACCGAAATTAAAGACTGACGGAGGTTTCATGATCACTGCCTCTCATAACCCTCCAGAGTGGAATGGGGTCAAGGTGATCACTAGAGAAGGAACTGCACCTCTCCCTGATCAAGAAATTGAGATCGAAAGGATCTATTTCGACCGGTCGTTCAAGTCTGTAGATTGGAGCAATCTCGGCCAGGCTGGAGATCGCTCTTCTGCTCTCGGTGAATATATTGACGATCTGATAGCCCGTTTCACGGGTTTACCAGTTGATAGTTCTGGATTCACCGTAGCTATCGATGGAGGAGGTGGTGCAAATTCATCTGTTACTCCTTCAGTCCTACGACGTCTTGGTTGTGACACGCGTACTATCAATTGTGTCACTGATGGCTTCTTCTCTGGGCGTCCCCCTGAGCCAAAGATCGAAACATTAACCGAATTTGCTCGAATGTGTGCAGAATTGAGGGTTGATTTTGGAGTGGCTCACGACGGAGATGGAGACAGGGCAGTTTTCGTTGACGGCGAAGGCAAGATATATCTGGGCGACAGAACCTTTGCTCTAAATTGCTATTGGGCTTTACGGGATAAACCAGGGGAGACAATAGTTACCAATATTGCTACTAGTTCGATCATACATGACGTCGCGGAAGCTGTCAAGGCGAAAGTTGAGTTAACTCCCGTGGGTGAGCCCCAGATAGTCCAGAAGATGAAGGAGACCAAGGCATTGGTTGGTGGAGAAGAAAATGGAAGTTTTATTTGGCGAGAATGGTCTCTCACACGCGACGGAGTTCTTGCATCCGTAGCAATGTTGGACTTGATGATCAAAACAAGAAAGTCTCTTCCAGAACTAGATTCGTTGTTCCCAAAGCGTTCCCAAGTGAAGGCCGGAATAGACTGCAGCGGGGATCTCCTCTTGCCAATTATGCGAAAGATTAGGGATGATATCCCTGACGCTGAGGAAGTTATCTTGGTTGATGGTATTCGACTTGGTTTTGCCGATCGAGAATGGGTGCTGATAAGACCATCTGGAACGGAACACAAGATCCGCGTCTTCTCAGAAGCTTCCACGGAGACTAGAGCTCAAGAACTAAATGGTCTAGGTATGTCCCTTACCCGGAAAGCTATCGAAGAACTGGCCACGTAGCATGGGCCTTCCAAAGTTTGGACGACCCTATCAGGAATGTGATACTCCAATCGAATCTGCCAAAATTACTTTTGTTCAATATAACCGTCTACTTTTCCCTCAATTCAATCACTTGAGTCTTCGTCGTGACACGATGGGGATTGCGAGATAAATTGAAAACATCTGGGAGACGATGCAAATGAAGCCACTATTTGCCGTTAGCATTACAACTTTCAACTCGTTCGCACTTCTCTCACTGATATCTCTGGTAATTCCACTCTATTTGGTTGAGCTTGGTACCTCTCTGGTAGAAATTGGCCTGGTCATTGCTTCTAGAAGTCTAGTCATGATGTTCTTGGCAGTACCATTCGGAATAATATCTGACCGGAAAGGTAGGAACAATCTTGTCTTACTAGGTCTTCTTACCCTAACAGGGGCTGCTTTCCTCCTTATCTTTGCTACTACTTCACTACACATTCTCGCGGCTTTCATGGTTTTTGGGGTGGGCTGGTCAGCCTTCGAACCATCGATCAGTGCCCTAGTCATGGATGAATCTGATCATACACGGATCGCCAGGTCGTATGGTACGTTTGCAACATTTCTACAGGGCGGCTTCAGCCTGGGACCTGTACTTGCTGGAGTATTGATGATGACGTTTGGCATTAAGTTGACCTTCCTGGTAGCGGCCGTCACTGCTGCGGCGTCGAGTCTGATGTGGTGGGTTATGATGAAGAAAACAAAGTGGAGGCCGACCACTAAGGTGAATACCCGACCAAAAATTCTTTCCGTCTTTAAGCAGTTCCGGAAGAATACTCTTGTTCTGGTTGGTTGGGCCGCCGTGTTCCCATCATTCATCTTGATAGGCAGTTTTGAGGGATTCGTCCCCGTTTACGCTCGGACAGTCGGTATGAGTCCATTAATCATTGGAGCACTGTTCAGTGTTAGTTTCGTGGTTGGAATGGCCACTCGAATTCCTCTGGGAGCTTTGTTGGATAGAACCAAACATAAAGTGTATCTTATCGCGGGAGGTCTTGCGTCTGCTGCAGTAATGATGGCCATAATTCCATTCTTCACTGATCCAGCAATACTCGTAGTGATATTTTCTCTTACTGCCATCGCCAGAGCGATGCCAAACGTAGGCGGAAATTCACTCATAGGTCTGGGAACTACAACAGACAACCGCGGGGCTGCTAATGGAGTGACTGGAATATGCCGCAATTTGGGGTTGGCCATTGGTCCTATGTTACTCGGGGTTGTTGCATCAGCTCAAGGATTCCAAATTGCTTTTCCGGTCCTAGCCACTTTAGGAGTGGGAGGTGCAATAACTGTCTGCCTAATTGGCCGAAATGCGAACCGAAGATGATGTGGACCAATTTGGTGAATCTTGGCATAAGCATAAGTGGGGAATATTTTGTGAATTACAGCTCTCTGCGATCCTCGATCCTGATGACTAGTGGAACTCTTCTTATTTAGAGCCAGAAATTCCTTCTTGTGACGTGAAGAATTCCTTCGATCTCGTCGTAATAGGGGGAGGCTCTGCTGGTTTTGGTGCTATCGTCAAGGCTTCTGAACTTGGTGCTTCAGTGGCTCTAATTGAGAACGGAGAAACGGGTGGAACTGGTGTAAATGTTGGGTCAGTACCTAGCAAGAGAATGCTCGCGGTTGGAGACGCGAACTATTATGGCAACCATCTATGCCGTGGAGTGACTCTGTCTGCGAATCAGCCAAATATGGCCAAAATAGTGGGCGAAAAAGATCAATTGGTCCAAGATCTTCGGACCAGGAAATACTTGCGTATACTAGAAGATCTACCAGGCTTAGAGCTCGTCAAAGGTACCGCACAATTCGTCTCCAGAACCACACTCAAAGTTAACGACAAGGAAATTCATGGCCGAAACTTTGTCATAGCCAGCGGGTCGTTTCCTAGAATTCCCGGATACAAGGGGACGCGAATAGTGGACTACCTTACTAACGCTGAGGCTCTGAACCAGCATACTCGACCAAACACACTCTTGATCATTGGGGGTAGGGCTCTTGCTCTAGAATTTGCTCAGATGTACGCTCATTTTGGAACCAGGGTTACTTTGCTTCAGAGGAGCAAGAAGATAATCCCTAATGAGGAGCCAGAGATATCTGATTCACTTCTGCGCTATCTTCAGGAGGAAGAAATTGAGATTAACACAGATGTACGGATAAAGGAAATTCGCAATAGAGGACAACTGAAAGCGGTCTCGGCTATCCATCGCGGCAGGGTGCGAGAATATGTTGGTGATGAGCTCTTAATGGCTACTGGACGAAGCCCAAACATTCGGGAATTAGGCCTTCAGAGGATAGGTGTGAAGACTAGAGTAGATGGTAGTGTTGTTGTTAACGAAGAGATGCAAACTTCAGTACCAAACATCTGGGCCGCCGGGGATGTAGTCGGTGGACAGATGCTTGAGACAGTAGCTGCTAAGGGCGGCTCAATCGCTGCTCATAATGCAATAATTAAACCAAAGAGAAAGATGGACGTGAGATCCGTTCCTCACGCAATCTTTACGACGCCACAGGTGGCGAGTGTTGGGTTGACCGACGTTCAGGCACACAAGGCCGGCGTCCGACATTCATGTAGACTGCTGCACATGTCAGACGTGCCAAAGGCTCAGATAATTGGTGATACGCGAGGCCTGGTAAAGCTCGTGATCGAAGATAAGACCCGACGCATCATAGGCGTACATATTCTCGCATCTCTGGCAGCAGAAATGATTCACGAGGGTGTCATGGCAGTGAAGTTCAACTTGACAATCGATGATCTTGTTGATATGGTGCATGTCTTCCCAACTATGTCTGAGGCGATCCAACTGACTGCTCAGTCATTCTATAGAGACGTCAATGATATTATGACACCTGCAGAAGATACCTCAAACTGTTTACCTCCGGATGCTGCTAAGATGAATGTCAACCCAAACAAAGGTGACCTGGACTGCATATTGTGTGGCAAGGTAATGTACTACGACAAGAATATGGTCGTTTATGTGTGCTTGAACAAGTCACATGGCGTTCTAGCCTATTATGCGGTGGATGACTGTTATTTTACCTCACGGGAACAGATCGGTGTACAGTTTCTGAAAGAGGGCAGAAAATTCCACATGTTGCAGCCGGAAGTCATGGCCATGATGGGAGTCGCGCCGTAGCGCGTTGATACTTTTGCGGAGGATTCTGATCTACAAATGCTTGAATTTCTATAACGACGTTATTTAGGGAAGAATCAATCTTGAGTAGTCGGGAAGCGTATGCGTCCCTTGGTATTAGCCATTGAACTCAGTTTCGTAGTTTCTGGACCAATTTGTTTAATCTTTATGAGTAGTATAGCTTATAGCCTTCTAGGGCCATGGCACTGGATGCTAGGAAGGCTGACTGGTAAACGGGTTTCAATATAGAGGGCCTCGAAGATGCTTTGCGCAAAACGCAGCGGGAAGCTAGTGGACTTGATCCATTCTTCTTCGTAAAGATAGCAGAAGATATAGAAAAGTCTGCTCGCGAGAATTGCACGGATGGCGATGGTAATTCAATCATCTTCAAAGCTGACCGAGACTTCTTATTGACTATTGAATTAGCCAACGAAAGTGCCGCAGGTTGCTTACTGAACGCTATTCATGTCCAACTGGAAGGAATGCCTTTGAGCACGCAGGCGGTCTTCGGAGATATAATTGAGGTGTTGACTTCCACTGGAGCACCGAAGTAAGTACCTGTGATGTGAACTTTTCTCAGATAGTATCCGATAAACTTACGAATGCCCTGTATGACTGGCAGAATATTGAATCGACCTATCGCGGTCACTGCATTAGTTATCTTCCTAGCATACACAGGACAGTTCATCGCTTACCCCATTATTCCTCTTCTTACTTTGGAGAAGGGAGGCGGCCCTATAGATGTGGGGCTCGTCCTATTTACTAATCTGATGCTAGCGGGCTTCTTGGCCGTCCCGATGGGATCCCTATCGGATAAGATTGGTAGAAAACCCGTGATAATGTTAGGTGTCTTTGCTGGAGCTACAGGGCACCTACTCATCCCGTTTGCGTCTAACCCGATCGAGATCTTAGGTGCTTTCGCTATCGCGGGGATCGGCCGCGCAGCTTATGGTCCAGCAGCCGGGGCAATGATGGGCGATCTAGCCAACAAGAATAACTTGGCTACTTCTTTTTCTTGGGCTTCAGTAGGTAGACAAACCGGGCATTTCGTAGGGCCAGCACTGGGTGGTTTTGTTGCTAGCTTCTACGGCTTATCTTCTGCATTTGCCTTTTGTGGATTGTTTCTACTCGTTAGCGCTGGTACTGCACTACTAGCTCTTCCTTCGCAGAAGACTATGAGCAGCAGAGGTGACGAAAAAGGAATCACTTCGACTTCTACAAGAGGGGAAATCTTTGCCGCGGTGAGAAACGTTGCTATAATCGCTGTTTTGACTGGAACTTTC
>DAEN01000031.1:8729-16752 GCA_002495315.1 Thaumarchaeota archaeon UBA141 | reverse complement strand
TAGGAAGCAACCTAGGAGAAAACGGATTGACTGTGACGACAACTGCCGAACCAGCAGGATTCGACTTCGATCCTTATGATATGGGCTGTGTTAACACGGCTTTGGGTCATAGGGCCGCTGGTCATCCTTCCTATTGGACTTGGGACATGATCTTTCCTGACCTTGTCACCGGAGGAATACGCGATCCTACCGCAGATGAATTGACAACGATGGAAGCATGTATCCGTGAGGAATGTAGCTGGTCTATTGCGAGCGCCGTGTCCTGTGACGAAGAGACGGAAAAAAAAATAAACCCGTAGCACAAGAGACGGAAAGAAGAGGCGATTTCTCTCCTTTTTGGACGGACTTTAGTAGCTGCACTGAAGGAGATAATCTACTAAGTTCTCCACCTGTCGATCTTAACTCTAGCTACATGATGATTCCCATGGGTACTGTTGGTGCATCATCAGGCCACGTTACTCCGACAGATCATCTCTATCTTGACATCGATATCGTTGACGACAAGTTACAAGAGATCTTGGCTGTTGCTGATGGTTACGTTGTACAAATTGAGCGCATGCCTGATGAAGAAGGCAAAGAAGACTATCGTGTGGTTTTTGAACATACATGTACGCTGTTTAGTCATTACATTCATTTGCAAGAACTTGACGATAGCATCCTGAGTGAAACCGGAACAATATCTCTAAACCAAAATTCCTTCAAAAGAATACCTGTGGAATCAGGCCAAGTGATCGGTAGAGTTGGCCATCTTCACTCTTATCAAAGAATAAAGAATCAATCTAATTTGGATTGGGCAGTAATTGATACCCGGGTAACTCTGCCTGGTTTTATCATTCCAGATCATTACACTGGGGAAGATTGGAAGATTCACACTGTAGACCCTTTTGATTATTATGAGGAACCGATTAGAAGTGAATTGATTGAACGAAGTTATAGAGAGGCTGAGCCTAGAGCAGGGAAGATTGATTTTGATATAGATGGCAAACTGGTGGGAAATTGGTTTCTTGACGGCACTGAGGACTTTAGTGGCAAGGGAGTTGTAGGAAAATCAAAAGCGGAATGGGATGCTATCTATGGTCGAGATGTAGGTGAATGTTCCACAAAACATTGGGATGAACAAAGTGGACAATCTATGGGCTTGAAACCTTGCAATTTTTGGCTAGGACACTTGACTTTCTCATATCATCACATCATGCCTAGCCAAATTCGAATATCAATGGGTATTTTCTGGGACCTGGAAGGAGAATTGGGCCCACCATGGGGAGTTGCAGATAATCTTCCCGATCCAGCTGAAATTGATATTGAATCCGGACTAGTAAAACTACAGCTAGTCGACATAAACGAATATGAACGCTATCCGGAAGACCACGGTGATATCGTAGGGACGTTATTGGTTCAGATGATCGACGATCGAACCATAAAAGTTGACGCGTTCTTAGGAAAAAGCCCTGAAGAGGTAAACGATTTCTCTGAAAAAGTGCGAGTTTATCGCAGATAGGTATCTTTTCAATTAGCTGACAAATCCATGACAGAAAGGAACGCTTAGATCCAGAGTACAATCACGCCAAGAACCTTTTGCAATAAATAGGACGTGATCCCTTACGAAATAACAAATGGCTCAGAGCTCTCAGCTAGGCGAAGTGACGGAGATTTGGCGCTACCCGATAATGGGTCTGCGCGGTGAAAAATTGCCTTCTGCAGAGATTACAAGAAACGGCATTATTGGGGACCGTTCACATGCCTTCTGTGACCAGGACACCGGTAATGTACTTGACCCAGTAAAGTACAAGTATGGCTGGGGTGAGACAAAAGCCCTTCCAGGATTGCTCGAGCTCAAAGCTGAATACTTCTCGCAGCCAGATACACATCTAAGAATAACAAATCGAGACGGCAGGGGGATATCCTCTAAAGATCCTGCAGTTGATACATGGGTTGGAAAGATGATTGGACATGAGGTCAAATTGATGAAATCCCCGGAGATCATGGTGGAGAAGGTTGAAAGGGATCGTACAATACACCTGTTGACTACAGCCTCACTGAGGCACCTTAAGGACATTTATCCAAAGGGAGAGTTTGATGTGAGACGGTTTCGTCCGAACATAGTCTTAGACACAAAGTCAGATCTGACTGGATTCATAGAGGATGAATGGTTAGGGGAGACCATGAGTCTAGGTGAAAAAGTGAAGCTAAAAGTGGGGCGTCCAAACAGGCGATGCGCTCTGACAACTATGAAACAAGATAACATTACTGCTGATCCTGAAATATTCAAAAATATTATTCTTCATAACAAAGGTTTCCTGGGAATCTTATGCAGTGTGTCTACTGGTGGAGTTTTCCGGATAGGGGATCAGGTTTCACTAATATCTTGAGAAGCTTCTTGCGTCTCGCCTAAGACACTCCTGCTTCGGCACATTTCTGATCTTCTTCACCTTTTGCACCACTAGCTCCTATTGCTCCGACAACTTTACCTGACTTCTTGATTGGCATACCTCCACCGCCAGCTACAATCGGGGAGATCGCAGCAATGCCATTGAATGTTTGAGGATTATTCTTGAACAAATCTGCTAGATCTTCAGTAGGCCGGCCACGGAAAGCTACTACCGTGAACGCTTTCGCCTTGGCTATATCTGCAGCCATTATACCTGCACCATCCATGCGTTCTGAGAGTACGAGAAGTCCTGCTTTGTCAACCACGGCAGCGGCTATTGTTACGCCCATCTCAGCGGCTTTAACGCGTACCTTCTTAGTGATCGCCTGAGCTTCTTCGAGTGTAAGGTGATGAGATCCACGGTTCTCACATACATCGTCAACCATAAGAAACTATTATCATCACATCATACATTAGGGTTTCTCTTTTTTTTGGTTCAATAGCATTCCGGGTACAACGTATTGCAAAATGCAATATATTTACCAGGATGAAGGAAAACCGATCAGGCCATGGTTCGTTTTCTGAACAACGAGGACATCGGTTCTGTTTTTGGAATGGAAGCATGCATTGAAGCACTGGAGGTAGGCATGAAAGAATTTGCCATGAAGAAGATGGCTTTACGGCCCAAGATTCAAGTTTGTGTACCACTAAAAAACAAACACGAATTTTATCGCTGGAGTTCAGTTGAAGGGGCAAGCAGGGCGCAAGGGACCTTTGCTGTTCGAATTATGTCTGACATTATGTCGACAAAAATGAGGAAAGGTATCAAGACACATGACCAGTATTGTATCACTCCAGGCAAGTATTGTGGATTGATCTGGCTCTTCTCTATCAATACAGGTGCACCTCTTGCAATCATGCATGACGGCCTTATACAGCAAATGAGTGCTGGAGGAACTGCGGGGCTGGGCGTCAAGTATCTGGCACGGCAGGACTCTGAAGTTGTAGGATTAATTGGGTCTGGAGGTATGGCTAGAACGTATTGTGAAGCTTTTTCTTTAGTTCGACCGATTAAATGTGTACGAGTTTTCAGTCTTACCCGAAGTCACCGAGAAGAGTTTGGAAGATCGATGTCGAGAAAACTAGGACTGGATGTCGTGGCTGTTGGCGATCCATCTAAGGCGGCGTCAAGGTGCGATATATTGGCCTCCTGCACCAACTCGGATTCGCCAGTGATACGAGCTGCGTGGCTCAAAGAGGGGATGCATTTGACAAATATAACTGAAGACGAAATTGATGAGAGCGTTACCGCAAAAGCAAATCTCATAGTAAAGACTGCCAATCCATCTCTATTTCCTGGATTGGATCACATGAATGTCCGGGCAGGTGGGCTCGTAATAGTTCCTGATGATGCACCAGAGCTCCTCGACGAAGTGCCGGGTAAACCTTTCATTGTTCATAGAGCGAGTGAAGTTAGGACCTTGAGCGATATAATTTGCAACATAAAACTTAGGCGATCTAACGATAAGCAGATAACGTTCTTCAGCAATACGGGAGGACCAGCTCTGAGGTTTACTTCTCTTGCTGGGAGAGCATACGATCTTGCAGATAAACAAAAGCTGGGTAAAGTTATCCCAACCGATTGGTTCTTGGAATCAATAAAAGACTAGGTATTCCTTAATTATCAAAAGTTCTTTCAGTAATGGGAGCTGGAATTAGGATTGTACAAGTTAACCGTCGGATTCGATAACTCGATCTCAGTTCAGGAAGTGCAAGAATATTCGAAACTTGCTGAGCAAGTGGGCCTCAACAGATTCTGGTTATCTGAAATATACCACCGGCGCAGTTCTACTCTACTTGCGGCGAATCTAAGCAATTCTACAAAGAAGATCGACATTGGACTATGTGTTCTCAGTCCATACAGTCGTCATCCTGCACTTCTAGCGATGGAAGCGGCTACTTTGGATGAGATGCTGGGGGGGAGGCTTGTTCTGGGCCTTGGCGCGAGCAAGGCTTTCATGGCTCGGCACGGGATTAATATGAAAACTGCGAAACCAGCGCAAGCAATTCGAGAATGCGTGAATATTATACGATCCATGCTATCCGGACAAGTAACTGTACATTCGGGAGAGGTATACAACATACCGGTACCTGGAATCACACTGGGGTTCAAGCCTCGACGCCGTTCTATTCCAATCTACATTGGTGCAGCAGGCCCGGTTCTTCTTCAAGTGACAGGCGAAGTTGCTGACGGAGCTATACTTCCAGTTATGACCTCCCCTAAATTCGTAGAATACGCTATGACGAGGATAAAGAACGGAGCCAAGTTAGCGGGTAGACGGCTTGATCAAATAGACCTGGCGTCAATCATAATATTTTCAGTCGCGCGAGATCAGAGAACTGCTTATGACGCTGTTCGTGGGTCAGTGGCATGGTATGTTTCACGGGTAGAACCAATTGTGACGGAGATTGCAGGGATTGGAAAATCTGAAGTTGACTCAATTAAATCAACTCTGAAGGCAGATAGTACAGCGAAAATAACTGACCTAATAACGGATGAATTGGTTGAAAAAGCATCCATCTCGGGAACACCCGAGAGGTGTGCAGAGAGATTACGGGAACTAATCGATGCTGGATTGAATGACTTGATTGCCTATCAGGTGATAGGCCCAGATCGTCCATGGTCTATTAGGTCAATAGCTACAGATGTCTCCCCTATGCTTGAGAAAATGCTAAGACGGTGAGAATAACGACTACAAAGAAGTTTGACCTCAACATTGAGAAGGTTTTGAAAGATTAGACCGACATTACTTTTCTCATAACTGAGAATGAAGGAAACGCTAAAGTAACTTTGTCAGGCTGTTAGTATTTGATCAATTTGTTACCCTGGACGTTACTCCAGCTGGGCCCATTTGGTGGAATGGAGATTATCCTCATTATTATTGCCGTTGCAGTGTTCCTATTTGGAACGAAGAAGATTCCGGAGATGGCTAGGTCGCTTGGTAAAGCTACGGGCGAATTCAGGAAGGGGAAAGTCGAAATGGACAAAGAGGTCAAGGACTTAGAGGGTGCGACTATTGATGTCAAGAATGATACAGATAGATCCGCTACTTCGGAGCAGCCCTTGCTTGGCGAGAAGCGTGAGGCTCTTATCAGGGCCGCGAAAGAACTAGGTATCTCTACTGAAGGCAAGTCTGATAACGAACTAAGACGACTAGTTCGCGATACTGTGGGAGAGTCTAATGCTTGAGCATCTCTAACCATTGTTGTTCGAGCTACTCTTGTTGCGGGTCTTACAGGTAGCTCTTTACAAGAAGCCTGTCCATCTCTGCTAGTCGAGCAATCTTCTTCCTGCCTTGATCGGTTATATCTGCGAATCCGAGATCTATCAATCCAGCGGCGTCCCTGTTGTCATTGAGGCAATAGGATAGAAGTGGCGACGTTATCTTGAGCTTCTCTTTACAAGCCGAGTGATGGTTTTGTTGAGGGTTTGTGATTTCTTAGGCCCACCTGATCCTCCACGAATATTCATCACTATCTCTGCGATTATGCTTACTGCTATTTCAGCGGGGGTCTCGGCTTTTATATCCAGCCCGATGGGTGCGTGGACTGCGTTGACCAACTCTGGATCAAGCCCCTTCTCTATCAGGCTGTCGAAGACTACCTTCACGCGGTTCTTACTCCCGATCATCCCTACGTACTTGACCTTCCAGCTGAGCGCGGCCCGTAGGGCCACTTCATCCACATGGTGTCCGGTGATGATGACGATTGAATCGTTTGGCCAGGGCTTTACCTTGTTTAAGGCCTCATCGTAGTCCAACGTATGGACATGGGCGCTGGAAGGGAAATCTTCCACTTTGGCTAAGGGGTCGCAGACGATGATATCAAAACCCGTCATCAAACCGAGTTCTGTAAGAGACTTTGCAATGTGTCCACCTCCGAGTAGGATTATCCTGGGCCTTGGTGCCACTAGCTCCATCGCGAGCTCAACCTTTCCCCCACAGGCCATCCCGAGTCCACTCCAGCTATCATCGCCGAGATCACATTCAGCTATTCTCAGCTGCCCGTCCTGAAAAATCTTCTTAGCTTCAGAGTACACAAATGATTCTACACACCCTCCGCCTATAGTACCGTAGATGTCGTCGTCTTCCGTGACGATCAGCCTCGCTCCTGTTCCTCTCGGGGTTGAGCCCTCTGCTCGAAGCACCGCAGCAAGGACAAGACGTTGACCGCTTTGTAGGAGCTCGTCAACTTTCCCGAAGACATCATTAGGGGCGTTAAAAGAATGTCTCCTCATAAAATTGTCATCGAGTGTATCTCATGTGGACGATATATCTCTGACGGATCGCTACAACCGAAGAAGCCTCTGTCACGAAACTACATCCCCTTCATGAGCGTCCAAAGTCGTGCGAATTGGGTGGCCATATCGTCATTTGGAATGATTTCGATTTCGACATCGCCGAGATTGAAGCAAATGTCTACACGTTTAGCAGTACTCCTATACAGTTCAAATCGCTTCCCCTCGTCGGAGATCACTGATTTCTCTACCGCCAGCAGACCTAGCTCATGTAGCTCGCGCACTCGCTTATAGGCGCTACTTTTCGGTATCTGGTTATCTCCACTCAAGTCCAATACGGACATAGCGTTTTGGATCGTCGCCGAGAGGATCTTCTTGGAGTATTCATCGGCTAGCGCGGCAAGGACTTTTCCCCTGAATTCCTCGTCCGTGACCAGCATTCGAAGACGTTAGACTGAATCACGATGATTTAAGTTAACGGCGGCGACTAATTACATTAGGCCCGGGGAGTCAAATCTACGCTGATTCACATCGGTATGCCCATATTCGTTCATTATCATTATCATTATCATTATCATTATCATTATCATTATCATTATTGATAATAATGATAATCCTATTAAAGAAAATCTCGTCTCTTATGACATCTGATGGATGAACGGGATGCTAAGATCATTTCAATTCTGAGCAAAGATCCCGAGGCAACTCAACAGGCGGTAGCGAACTACGTAGGGATCACACAGCCAGCTGTCCACATGAGAATAAGGCGACTAAAGAAGATGGGATTGTTACAACCGAAGTTCGAGCTGAACCTCAAAAAGCTCGGGTTCCAAGCGGCAAAGGTCGATATCGTTGCGAAGAACACGAGGGATGTGCTTCGGACCTTCGAGAACTGCCCCTATTTCCTCGACGGCTTCGTAACAACAGGAGCATGTAACGTTTCTCTCTTATTCGCAGCAGAGGATCAATCATCCCTTCGATGTCTGGTTGAACGGCACGTCAGTCGACACCCTGCTGTCGAATCGACTCATGAGGACTCACTGGTCTCTTCTGCAAAAGAACTTACTATGCCCGTGGATCTTGATGGCGCAACTAAAAAAATTGCACCTTGCGGAATTATCTGCCGCCAATGTCCACATTACAAATCGGGGGACTGTTTGGGTTGCCCAGCGACGATCTACTACCGAGGCAAAGTCTGGAAGACAAACGGAGCCTCCAGGCTAGGAGAGGGTACCATCGTGGAGCTTGACCAAATGGTAGATCATGACCGAATATGGGTCTAGATGTAGAACCAAGGACATAATGGCGATTCCACCAGGTCATGACGCCTGGGTAGTCGGAAACGAACCCTTTGTCCT
>DAEN01000031.1:0-8380 GCA_002495315.1 Thaumarchaeota archaeon UBA141 | reverse complement strand
GTACACCAAACTAAATCAAAACATTGACAAAAACCTCTAGGCGCGGACCAAAAAAAGCACCTGTCTCTCTTTTTTCCTCTTTTCTCTAAACAACTGTTGTGCTTGGTTTTATGAAAGACTTGGCGGGCCTGGTGGGATTCGAACCCACGACCTACTGGTTTCTCCCCGTAATTAAGAGCCAGCCGCTCTACCTGGCTGAGCCACAGGCCCGATATGTCATGCTTGTTTGATCATGATATTTACCTTTCGAGTGCTTTTCACTCATAACGAACTGGCCTGCTCACTATTGCCGATAAAATTATGGTCTTGATGTACATGATGAGTTCCATCATTTATAGAGGCGCTAATCCATCAGTTCTTCATGCCATTGGTCTTCTTGGGACTCGGTATCCATGGGGTAGAAGGGATACCCTTAGTGGGACTTCAGACACTAAAAGCTTCCGACGAAGCATATCTGGAAAAATACACTAGTCCAATTTCTGAAGAGACTCTGTCTGAGTTGAACGCGTTGGTAGACAAAGAGGTAATGACTGCATCTAGGGAATTCGTGGAAGATGGACGGATTTTGTTAGATCATGCAAGAAAAGATTTGGTAGTTTTAGTTGTTCCTGGTGATCCCATGATTGCTACCACTCATTCTGAGTTAGCTACTCGTTGTCGAAAACTTGGAATCGAAACTCGTACAATCCATAACTCTTCCGTATTGACTGCCCTCGCCGGTGAAATTGGTTTACATGCCTATAACTTCGGAAAACCTGTGACGATAACTCAGGGCCCCCCGGCCTCTATGGCGACGGTATATTCTACATTACATTCTAACTTAACGCGATATCTCCACACAGTATTGCTAATTCAATACGATGTAGACTCTAGCTACTTTGTTCCCCCCAATGAAGCAATTGCGAGTCTCTTGGAGACTGAGAAAAGCTACCGATGGAATGCGTTTAGGGGTGACTCCTTTGTCATCGTGGCTTCTAGGCTTGGTATGTCTGGTCAGACAATCTCAGCCGGACAGGCAATAGGCCTGAGTAAGGAATCCTTCGGGCCATCTCCACATTCAATTGTTGTTCCGGGAAGGCTGCACTTCACGGAGACTGAGGCAATATCAGCAGTTGCAGGCATCAAGCCAGAAGAGATAGTGGATAATGCTTCAAGTGCAATATCTGTGGCACAATCTCTCCTTCCAGGATATGTTGAAAAGACGCGAAAAGCCCTGGTTGAAGCCACTAATACCCTTGGGGAAAAGAAGGAAAAATTCGCAAGTCTATTTGAGAATGTTGATTTGTATGCTAGTGACGCGGAGCGATTTCTGCAGGAAGGAAAAGGCGAATTAGCTTTTCTCAGTATTGGCTATGCAGAAGGTCTATTAGACGCACTTCGGTTCACAGGTGAATTGGAAATTCAATGGTGACGACAAGGCCATCAGCAACTCAAAGACGTCTGCTGGGGTTGCTATACAAAGACCAACTTGAAGGTAATCGCACTACAGTCAAAACTCTAGCCAATAGTTGGAACCTAGACACGGCATATGCCAGAACGCTATGTCAAGCAGTTGAAGAAGAAGGACTAGTCACGAGCAATTATCGCGGCTACCGCTTGACTGAGCTTGGAAGGTCTATGATCAAAGTGGTCTTCACTGGTGGAGTGTTTGACATTATACATCCGGGTCACATTCACACTCTTACATCTTCTAGAAGGCTAGGTGACGTTCTTGTGGTCTCTGTTGCAAGAAACAGCACTGTGGTCAAGAACAAAGGACATCTCCCAACTCATGAAGAATCTCAACGACAGGAGCTCGTGAGGTCAGTTAGATGTGTCGACGTGGCAGTACTCGGAAGTGAAACGAGCATCTTTGAGATTGTGAAGATGACAAAACCCGACGTCATTGCGCTGGGTTATGACCAGAGTCACAAAGAACAATATGTAGTAGAACAATCTCGTAAAAGGGGAATCAAGGTGAAAGTAGTAAGGCTGAAATCACCAATTCCAAAAACAAAGAGCTCAAAGCTAGTGAAAGACGGCGCCATTCATGTGTTTTGACCTTCTTTATGCAAGCGAGTAAAAAATATCTCCACCTTTACTTCACTACCGTCACTGAGGCCCAATCTTTCCCGAATATTGATGGGCGCAAGCACCTCTAGAACAGAATCATCGTAATGTGTTCTCTCTAAGCCTGAAAAGACTGCACCTTCAACCTTGTTGTTGACCACACATTTTTGCATCTTGACCCAGCCGAAAGTCCGCTGTTGGTCTTCAAAACCCTCAATGAAAATACCACCAAATCTGCCGAGTTCTGAGCGGACTTTACGATCAGCGACAGAAGACAATTTCACATTTAGAGTCCCAGGGTACGGGTCAAAACCGATCTTTTTTCGAAACTGCTGAGTATAGCCCTTCATAGATACATAGTATGCGCCCTCGCCAAGACCTGAGAAGACATTTCCTCTAAGTTCGACAGAACGCGGTACTCCTTCCATTGCATTCTTCATCATGAGATGGAAAGAACTCAGCGAACCTATTCCTTTATCCGTTAATTGTATTCTCATGCCACTTCGACTACCTATGCGTTCAAGAAGTCCATCGCTTTCGAGCTCAATTAGATGCTTGGAAATGGCCTGCTGGGACTTCCCAAGTCTGAGAGCAAGCTCCTTGGTAGTGAGGCTTATCGGCTGATCGCGTGCTCCCAGCATCAGAAGCTCAAGTAATGTTGGAATCTGTACGATTTTCAAGACCCTTGAGCCCCTTTCTTGCAGCAGAATCTGCCAAACGCATCACAGCAGGATAATTAGGCCCAATTAAAGACATTACCCTGGGGATGTCTTCGATAGAACACATGTTTCCAGGACTGACGTAAAATCTTCTGTTTGAACCTAATGCGAAGCTATAGCCGACGTTCTTACCATTCAAACGGATTGGTGATATGGGCAAGTCCTTTGAAAACTCTCCCACCAGCAACCTCTTTGCTATCCCTATTGTTGGACAATGGAGTAATATCCCCATTGTAGTTGCCAAACCTGCTGCACGTGGGTGTGCTATTCCATGTCCATCAAATAGTATCAAATCCACTTTATGTTTGACTCGTCGTAATGCCTTTAGGGCCGCGGGTCCTTCGCGTAGAGCGAGAAATCCTGGAATGTATGGGAAGACAACCCTGTCCGAGCATGTCACTTCCTCAATGACCCTCCTAGTTCGAATGTTCCAAATTACAGCAGCCGCTACTGATCGTTCAGAATCATAGGCCACGTCAACTGCAGATATGTTTTTGATCTTGCTGCAAGGAAGTGAATTTAGGTTTACTTCATTTGCTAGTTGTTCTTGTAGTAGTGTGACGAATTCTAAGAAACTGTTCTCAGGCAGGAAGCTCAATTCATTTGTCATAGTTTGTTTGCACTTGTGCATTCATTAAACAGGGGATTGATGTAGAGTCATCACTATGATATCTGAACCTATTCTTTGAACTTTCATTTCTTAGAAGCAATCTATTTGTATGTTGAATATGAATGCCCTTGTTGTCTGGAAAAGGGAGAAGAAATCTGAAGGACGAATTTCCGAAATGGGCTGCTGAAGAGATTTCTGGAAGCAAAATGCTTCTCCAAGGGAGCGTTGAAGCTTCAGGGTATTTGTTGGACAAAGATGACAAGAACAACAAGGTGGATGTACAATTCTATGATCAGCTTCCTGATGGCCGTTATATAGCAACCCTTGAATCACCAGAACTTCAAGTCAAGGATCTTGAATTTGCAGTCACATACCTTTTTCAGGTTAAGGTTTTCAAAGCTTCGCTGAGTAAGAAGCTGGTCGATTTCCTAGCTGAAAGATATGAGATGCAAATGGATTCAGTCCATAAGTTCGAGCTGACACGTGCAGAGAAGGTAGACTAAAGGAACGAAGTACCGGTATCGACTCTTTATTCAACTATCGCGAGCTTTTGGTATATGGTATTGAACTAGGAGACTTATCGTCTTATCTGATCCTTTTAACTAATGGCAAATAATGGTCTACCGCCAGACTCAGGTTCAGAGAATGGCTACCGTACGGCCCATTGCAGCACTAACCATCGCTACTACCGGTGCTGCTTTCCAGGCTGTGTTAGTGTTGATAGCTGCCATAGGGATCGCTGGAAATGTAGGGTTTTCAGCTTGGTTACTCCTAGCCGCTATCATCATTTGTCTTGGAATCTTCGGATCTTTATTGATGAACAGCTCAAACCGAACCAAAGTTAGAGCTGGATCGGTTGCAATATTGATCTCGTCCTTATTGTCGTCATTGATCGGATGGGGTTTCATTGTGGGATCTCTTCTGATGTTTACAGGTGGATTTCTGGGCGTTGCATGGAGTCCGACGAGCAATCCGTCGATTAGGCGTTCGGTGCACTAGGTTTAGTCCATGAAAGAAATCGAAACACGTAAGATAGTTAAGGAAGTAAGAACCCGAGCTCATATGGTATCATTGCTAAGTGTATCGCTTCTTCTTCTGACAGAACTCCCAGGCAAGATCTTCTGATTACTGTGTAACTTCTGATGTCGATGAAGAGGCTCTGTTAGCTCTTGTGTGGAATAGCAGGAGTTTTGGATAAGGACGGCGGCGATGTGGTCCCCGTGCTAAAGGGGATGCTTGAACTGATAAAGCATCGCGGACCGGATGGTTTCGGTTTTTATGCAAATGAAACGGTACAAAGGGTAAGAAAGATGGAGGAACTAGATCTCAGTAATTGCAAAAGTGATCGAGCGATAGGACACAGTCGATTGGCCATCGTAGGAGGTATGAGTGGAATCCAGCCCCTTCAGGGGTGCAAAAAGGGCCTGACGATTCTTCATAACGGTGAGATTTACAATCATAAGAAACTCAGAAGAGAACTAGAACCTGAACATAGCTTCGAGACTCTTAGTGATAGCGAAGCAATAGTTCACCTACTGGAGGAATATTATGATGGCGATCTGACTGAAGCGTTGGGCAAGACTCTGAAACGATTGGATGGTGTATTCGCTATCGCTGCTTTAACAGGTAACGAATTGGTGATAGCAAGAGATGTCATGGGCGTCAAACAGCTATATTTCTCAGAAGGTGAGCGGTTGATAGCGTTCGCCTCTGAGAAGAAAGCTCTGTGGGGCATAGGATTTGAGAACACCGGAAAGCGACTCTTACCTGGCCATATGGCAACGCTTGGACGAGATGGGATTAAAATGGTACAGATTCTAGAAGCTCCACTACATCGGAGCACTCAATACGTCACAGATATGGGCGCAGCTCAGCAGAGTTACGCTTCTTCCCTCAGAAAAGCAGTTTCTAAGCGAGTCGAAGATCAGGATAAGATCGGCGTCATATTTTCAGGCGGGATAGATAGCGTCCTGATAGCCAAAATGGTCAAGGACCAAGTCAAGAATTTTACTTGCTATACTGCAGGTACAGAAGAATCTGAAGATTTCCAACATGCAGCGTCAGCAGCATCAAGACTAGGGTTTGAGCTCAGAAGTAACAAGCTCGACATGGACAAGTTGGAACAATACATCCCCCAGATCATTGAGATCATAGAGGACCGAAGCCTTGGACAGGTGGAAGTGGCTCTGCCTATCTATGCGGCTGTTGTTTTGGCCCACCAGGATGGGGTCAGGGTCATGCTAACAGGCCAGGCTGCTGATGAGCTCTTCGCGGGATATCCATGGTACCGAGTCATAGCTGATAAGGAAGGTTACAAAGAACTCACGCGCTATATGTTGGATGATCTCATGAGGCTCTACAAGGAGACACTTGAACGCGAGGATAAGATTCTAATGGCGCACGGCATTGAGCTAAGAGTCCCTTATCTGGATCCAGATCTCGTCAAGGTATCGACTAGTATAGCAACAGAGCTCAAGCTACCGCCGGGTGATTCTGTTGGAAAACACGTACATCGTGAAGTCGCGCTCCAAATGGGAATACCTGAGGATTTGGCCTATAGGACAAAGCAGGCGGCACAGCATGGTTCTGGTGTGCATCAGCTAATAGAAAATCTTGCAATGACGCGTGGTTTCGACGACGATATGCTGAAATCTATGTCTTACTCAACCTCGAAGAGCGTTTCTGAGGTCTTGGGTAGTTCCCAAAGATATGGACGCAAATATTCGGAAGGAAAGATGTGGGACGCTCCTGACCACGTACAGCTATACCTTGATACGATAGCTTACGAGAATAACCTGACTAACACGGATGACAGAGTTCTGCTTGAATCCCTCCTACAACGATCATAGATGATGATTTAGAGATGAAGCTAGAGTTACCAAGACAGACTGAAAGATTTGGTTCTGTACAGATAAATGACATCCAACGAGTTTTGCTTTTAGATTCAGCTGGAGATGACGACAGAGGACAGACAGGGGTCTCTAGTGTCCCACGAAAAAGCATTCATGAAATCGAGAGCAAAATGGCAATAGTAATCCCCGTTAAGGATGAAAAGATCAACGTGCTTGAGGGAGTGTTAGGTGCAATCCCAAGCGAATGTCTTGTGATAGTAGTATCAAACAGCAGCAGAGAACCCGTGGATATGTTCAGAACTGAGCTAGACATGGTAGAACAACATGTTCATTTTACTAAAAGAGAAGTTTGGATAGTTCACCAAACTGACCCCGGAATAGGAAAAGCGCTGAAAAACACGCATTACAAGGAGATCTTGGATGCTGAAGGCTCTGTCAGGGATGGGAAAGGGGAAGGGATGGTCATAGGGATGCTGTTGGCAAAGGCGGCAGGAAAGGAATATGTCGCATTTGTGGACGCCGATAATTATTTCCCCGGTGCAGTACATGAATACGTGAGCGTCTATGCCGCTGCGTTCCACCTGGCCAGAAGTCCATATGCCATGGTCAGAATATCTTGGGCTAGCAAGCCCAAAATTCAAGACGGTTCGTTATATTTTTCCAAATGGGGACGAATCTCTGCAGTCAACAACATGTACCTGAATAAGTTAATCTCGAGCCACACCGGTTTTGACACAGAGATTGTTAAGACAGCAAATTCTGGCGATCACGCTATGACAATGAAACTGGCAGAAATGTTGGATTTTCGACAAGCCTTTGGAATCGAGACCTATGAGATCATTGACATACTGGAGAAATTTGGAGGTGTGCTCAAGCCTACTAATTCCAAACCCATGGCAGATGGTGTAGAAATATTTCAGATGGAGACTCTGGATCCGCATTTCCACGAAGACAAAGGCGAAGAACACCTGGGGCAAATGCTGGCGGATTCTCTGTTAGCTATAATGGGAAGTCCTTTGTGCACTGAAACTCTTCAAAAAGAAGTTGAGGCAGAATTACCTGAAGAGTTTGAAAAAAGGGAGAAGAGCATTGGGTCTTTCATACGCGTGAATACAGAGGCCTTTCTACAACGTATTATCAAGAGCGGCTCAATATTCATGTTTGGCTAAGGAAACGCCCAAACGGGGTATTGTTCCTTTAAGGTGATTTCGATGGGCCAAATAGTTGTCTTTACGGATGTCGATGGTACTTTGTTAGATAAGACATACGATGCTAAGGCCAGCCGTCCAGCAATAGCGATGCTTCAGCAAAAGCACATCCCGATAATCTTGTGTTCAGCGAAGACCATCTCAGAGCTGCAGCTTTGGAGGAAAAGATTTGGCATATGTGATCCCTTTGTTGTAGAAAATGGAGCAGCTGTAATGATTCCTGAAGAATACTTCCCATTCTCTGTGCCGGGCCTCAAGAGCATAGATCGGTACATTCTGATTGAGCTTGGTGCGAGTATCCTGTCCTTTAGGAGTAGGTTATTACAATCTCTCGAATCGAGCGGGATTGGATACCAATTATTTACAGACATGTCTGTGGAAGAAATAGCACAGGAAAGTGGCCTCCCGATCGATGAAGCAAAGCTCGCTAAGAACCGACAGTACACAGAGACGGTCAAGTTAGAAGGAAACAAAGAAGCCATGGAGAAGACAACCAAGACGATTATGTCAAACGGATTGGACTGTAGCTTTGGTGGCAGACATTTGATAGTAGGACAAGGAACATCTAAAGGAAAAGGTGTGAGTCTGTTGCGCGGACTCTATCAGCGGTACTTGGGTAAAATAACGACTTGTGCTTTTGGAGATGCCGAGAATGATTTGAGTATGTTTAAGCAAGTTGATAGGCCATTTCTACTACAAAGATCGAATGGTCACTATGCAGACGTATTTTTGCCTGGGCTAATTAAGATCAATAGCCCAGGACCTAGCGGATTTACAAAAGGTGTGGATGTTATGTTAGATCCCAGTGGTCAAAGCCCCTGACTCATCAGTATACATTTTCCAAATTCTGGCTATCAACTGTAAGCAGGTAGCTGAAGCGTTGTATAGACACACAGTGTAATTCATTAACCGAATGTAGGCATACTAGTAAGCCCAAACCCA
>DAEN01000009.1 GCA_002495315.1 Thaumarchaeota archaeon UBA141 | reverse complement strand
CTTAGCTCTTGCTGCAGATCTTCATGTGCGGCTAGGACAAGTTGATCTTATCTCTGATGATTATTCAGTCCTAAATGTTGCTCGTTCTCTTTCACTCGAAGTTAGGTCAGTGTCAAACAGGGGGATTGCTAGAAAAATTCGATGGGTCCTTTACTGCCCAGGTTGTGGGAAGAGCTATAGAGGAAAGGTAATGGAATGTAATGCGTGTGGCACCGCGTTAAAGAGGAAACCTAGAAAGATAGTTTAACCCCTCGACTATTTCTTCTGGTAGGCAATCTCAATGCTGGACTCTGGTATATACAATAAAGGATCATTTGACGTAGCCGCCATTCTTAGCGACTTCCTGGCCAAGGACATGCCCAAGGACGCGGGTGGAGTAGTCACTTTCTTGGGGATTGCACGAAATATTGGTGTGGAAGAAAGAGCAGTTGAGCGAATTGAGATAGAATCTTATGAAGAACATGCAAATAGAGTTATTCAAAGAATATGCACAGAAGTCCTACAAAAACATCTAATTTCAGTTCTCAAGATCTATCATTTTGTGGGCAAGTTCAATATTGGGGAGGCAATGGTCTTTGTAATCGCCGCTGGACGCCATCGACAAGAGACATTTGCTGCCATTCAGGAAGCAATTGAGAGGTACAAGACTGAACCTGCGCTCTTCAAGAAAGAGGTCTATGTCGACGGGAGCCAGGAATGGATCTCGCATGCCTAAATTATAATCCGTGGCTCAATAACTCAAAGAACATACTGTGGATGCACTAGTAACCCGTGCTGACTACTCAGATTGACTGGTTTCGCACTTCACATAGCAGCTCATAATGAGGATGGTGCAGACAGCGATGCAGCTATGTGTATGTTCATGCAACAATGCATATATCTATACAATATTACTTCTATGATGATTTGCATGGGTGGATTTCTTTGGCACCAAAACTGATCATCAATACCCTCGTAAACGTAAAGCTGGATTTTGGAAGATTCCGTCCAAGCTAGCACCACATTGTCTTTTCACATCTTTAGCCAATCGGTATGAACAGGCTTACCTTCTTGAGTCTGCAACAGGTCCGCGAAACCTTGCAGAATTTTCGTTTATAGGGTTCGGTCCCGTCGCCATGATAGCTTATCGTAACGGAAAAGCTAGGATAAGCGGGGAAATGGCAGGATTTGACAAGAAGAATATCCAGGGACCATTGGAGGCAGTCAGAAACTCGCTTCAGAGCTTTGGAAAAGTTGAAAGTACAAATCGCTTTATGGGGGGTGCAGTAGGCTACATCTCATACGACTGCATCCGCAACTGGGAGAATATACAAAACAACCTCAATAATTCGTTGGATTTTCCTGACGTTGAGTTCGGTATATACGAAGACGGCGTTGTCTACGATCATAGGCTAGGTGAAGCCTACTATTTCCATTTCGGGAGGGATCGCCACCGAGAAGTAGAAGAAATTGTCGCTGGTATTGGAAGTGATGTAGGTGAAGAATTCTTAGAGTATTCGGATTTCCGATCAAATGTCAACAGGAAAACCTTCAAGGAGATGGTGACGACAGCCAAGTCGTACATAACAGCGGGTGATATTTTTCAAGTCGTCTTATCCAAGCAATATCAGTTCCGTCTTCATGGATCTCTCTTCTCGTTCTATCGTAATCTCAGACGGATTAATCCCTCTCCCTACATGTATTACTTGAAGATGGGGAAAAGAACCATAGTAGGTTCGAGCCCGGAGATGTTAGTCCGTGTGGTGGGACGCAGAATCACGACATTTCCAATAGCTGGCACGAGACCTATGGCCCAGACACTACAGGAGAACAAAAGGCTTGTCCGGGAGATGCTTTCCGATCCAAAGGAAAGGGCAGAACATGTAATGCTGGTGGATCTTGCGAGGAATGATCTGGGAAGGGTTTCACGATTTGGGAGTGTACGGGTCCAGGAATTTATGAAGGTACGGCGGTTTAGTCATGTCCAACATATCATATCTAAAGTGGTCGGAAGATTGCCGGTGGGGATGGATGCTTTTGATGCGGTTCAAGCAGTCTTTCCAGCCGGGACCATGTCGGGAGCACCAAAAGTAAGAGCAATGGAGATTATAGAAGAGCTGGAGCCTTGCCCTCGTGGTCCCTATGCAGGAGCGCTTGGTTATTTTTCATTCAACGGGAACGCGGATTTTGCGCTTACTATACGGACTCTTGTAGCTAATGGGGAAAAAGCTACTATTCAATCAGGAGCAGGGATAGTAGCTGATTCTGTACCTGAAAAAGAATGGCAGGAAAGTAACCATAAGGCTATGGCTCTTATTGCTGCTCTCGACCAGGCCGTGATGAACAGTAAATGAATCCTCGTGTACTTGTGTTGGATAATTACGATTCGTTTGTCTATAACCTGGTTCAATATATCGGAGGATTAGGAGGGGAGCCTATTGTGTATCGCAACGATATGGTGACCTTGAATGAGGCCAAGAAATTGAAGCCGGATAGGATTGTCATCTCACCTGGACCAGGTACTCCTTCTGATGAGAGAGATTTCGGTGTCTGCAGCTCAATCTTGAGAGAGTTGAGCAAACAGATTCCTACACTGGGAGTTTGTCTAGGCCATCAGGGCATCGCAGATGTATACGGTGGGAAAGTCATAAACGCCAAAAAACTACTTCATGGGAAGACCAGCGTCATTCAGCATGACGGGAAGAGCGTCTTTAAGGGCTTGGAGAATCCATTTGAAGCCACTCGATATCATTCCTTAGCTGTGGATGAAAGAAGCCTGCCGGACGACCTGAAGGTTACTGCACGCGCCTTAGATGACGGCGAGGTGATGGGCCTTAGGCATAGACGATATCCAATTGAAGGAGTCCAATTTCATCCTGAATCAATCCTCACGAAGATTGGGATCGATCTCATCAGGAACTTTATCATAGAAGGTATCACCTCATGATCAAAGAGGCCATTGGATTTGCTGTTGATGGCCGGCCTCTTACCCATAGAATAGCTACGTCTACTATGAAGGAGATCATGACGGGTCAATGTACACCAGCACAGATAGGCGCACTCTTGACCGCTCTAAGAATCAAAGGAGAGACAGTTGGAGAGATCGCATCTTTTGCTACAGTGATGAAGGAATTCTGTCAAAGAATAGAACCGAAAGTAGAAGGAAAGCTTGTGGATACCTGTGGGACAGGAGGAGACAGTTGTCGAACATTTAATGTGAGTACAGCAGCTGCCTTCGTAGCTGCAGGAGCTGGGGCAAAAGTAGCAAAGCATGGGAACCGTGCGGTAAGCGGCCTTTGTGGAAGTGCTGACGTTCTGGAAAGCGTGGGTGTGAAACTAGATGTCGAGCCGCGGGTAGTCGAAACGGCCATTTCGGAGATCGGAATAGGGTTCATATTTGCCCCAACATTTCATCCATCATTCAAGTTCGCCGGCCCTCCTAGACGAGAGATCGGCATTAGAACCATCTTCAATCTTCTTGGCCCCTTGACAAATCCTGCTGGAGCGTCAAGCCAACTTCTCGGTGTCTATGATCCAGCTCTTACAGTTACTTTAGCTCGTGTATTGAAGGAGCTGGGAACAGAGGAGGCAATGGTTGTTCATGGCGTGGGAGGACTCGACGAGATATCTGCTTCAGGTGTTACTAAAGTTACACGGCTTCATCACGGCAAAATAGAAACAAAGGAGCTGAGGCCCAAAGATTTCGGGCTTCGCCCCAGGACGACGATGGGGGGAATTGTTTCATCTCCAGGAGAAAGTGTGAAAACCTTCGTCGACGTGCTGAAAGGCAGATATTCTGGAGCAGCTGCCGACATGGTTCTCGTCAATGCTGCTGCAGCGATAGTCGTGGCAGGGTTGGAAAAGGAGCTTGTAGATGGGGTAGCGCGAGCACGTGAATCTCTCAGTAATGGTGCAGCCGAAGGAAAACTGAGACAACTCATCAAGGCTACTAAAGGTGACTATTCGCGACTAGATCGTCTCCAATGAATGAAGGATTAGAATTGGATCGTCTTGATGTTCTGGCACAGTCAGCTCTAGCTAGAGTTAGATCTGGATATTATAGAATTGAAAGATCTAGCCAAGTAAAACCTACGAAGAGTTTGAAGGTAGCCCTGAAAGCGTATAGCGGCAATCCAGTAATTGCAGAGATAAAATTTTCATCTCCTTCTATGGGTTCTATCCGAACTAGGGGAGATCCAGTTCTGTTGGCAAAGGCTATGCTACGGGGTGGAGCTGTAGGCCTTTCTATTCTGACAGATCCGGACCACTTTGAGGGATCGCTGACGAGCTTGAGCAGAATCCGAGCAGAAGTATCTGCTACTCTATTGATGAAGGACTTTATTATTGACAGAGAGCAAGTGAATGCAGCTAGAATTATCGGAGCTGATGCCATACTCCTTATTCAGACACTTTTCGACAGAGGCTATTGTACTCTCGCGGTGGAGGAGATGATCGATTATGCACACGAACAGAATCTAGAGGTACTGCTGGAGTCATATACTGACGGGGAGTTCAAAAGGGCCTCTAAAACCACAGCCGACGTCTTGGGGATCAACAACCGCGATTTGAGAACAATGGATGTTAACTTGCATCAAACGGAGAGAATCATGGAACAATTCTCTGGAAATCATGGGATCATTGTCAGCGAGAGTGGCCTAGATTCACCTAAGGATTTACGCAGACTGAAGAGATGCGGAGTGGCTGGCTTTCTCATTGGGACTGCGATAATGTCATCTGACGATGTTGAGAAAAAGGTTCGACACTTTGTGGAGGCTTGAGCTTGACAGTTAGAGTAAAGGTATGTGGACTTTCGCATATTCAAGACCTTAACGCCGCAATTCAGTGGGGGGCAGACGCGGTTGGTTTTGTAGTCGGCTTTCCAGAGAGTCCTAGGAACTTGGATCTCAACAGAGCTCAAGAATTAATCAAGAGAACCCCTCCATTTCTTACAAGCGTTGTTGTCTGTCCCTACAAAACCCATCTAATTCGACAGATTGTTACAGAGTTACAACCTAATGCATTGCAAGTATACGGTAATGCTGATGGGGGAAAATTGATGACTACATGTGCAGGTTCAAAGGTCATTAGACCAGTGGCAATTGGTGGTGAAGGAGACTTGCATAAAGCCAGGGATTTGTCAAGGGAGTGTGACGCCATTATTCTAGATACTCGCGTAAAAGGAGTTCCTGGTGGTTCGGGAATCCCAATAAATCTCGAGTTGGCAAGGAAAGCTGGAAAGCTTGTTGCTCCACGGCCTCTCATACTCGCCGGTGGTCTGACAGCTAAGAACGTAGTACGCGCTGTGAAGATAGTGAAACCATATGCTGTTGACGTCTCCAGCGGAATTGAGACTACTCCAGGACGAAAGGACCAACTCATGATGAAGGCCTTTATACTGTCAGCCAAGTCGGTAGGAGACCATTGAAACGACTAGCATCATATCCAACAGGGGGAAAGTTTGGCCAATATGGTGGAAGGTTCTTGCCCGAGACCCTGATGGACGCTGTACTTGAACTTGAGAAAATATACGTCAAGCTCAAGAAGAATAAGGATTTTCGCAATGACCTGGATAGCTTACTAAAAGCTTATGCGGGTCGGCCTACTCCTCTCTTCCTAGCAAAAAATCTATCAGAAAGTCTGGGCGGCGCGAAAATCTATCTGAAACGAGAAGACTTACTGCACGGAGGCGCCCATAAAATTAACAATGCCCTCGGGCAGGCTTTGCTTGCAAAATATATCGGCAAGACCAGAATAATTGCTGAGACGGGGGCAGGTCAGCATGGTGTCGCTACTGCAATGGCTTGCGCTGTCTTAGGCCTGAAGGCAGAGGTCTATATGGGCTCAGAGGATGTTGAAAGGCAGCGACTCAACGTTTTCAGGATGAAGCTATTAGGGACTGAAGTTCATCCAGTCGAATCGGGTTCAAAAACACTAAAGGATGCTATTAATGAGGCATTACGGGACTGGGTTACTAACGTCGACTCAACCTACTATTTGATCGGGTCAGTCGTTGGTCCACATCCATATCCACAGATTGTTCGAGACTTTCAGAGTGTTATTGGACGCGAGATTCGTCGACAATTTGCGACAGAAGAAGGGCGTCTTCCCGAAGCCATAGTCGCATGTGTGGGTGGTGGAAGTAATGCGATAGGTGCTTTTTACCCCTTTCTTGACGACCAAAAGGTGAAACTATTCGGTGTCGAAGCTGCAGGTTTAGGTCTGGATACAGGCCATCACGCGGCATCAATCAGCGGAGGACGTGAAGGCGTCTTTCATGGGATGTTAACATATCTTCTTCAGGATCCAAATGGTCAGGTCAAAGCTACTCATAGCATCTCAGCAGGTCTAGACTACCCTGGGGTGGGTCCTGAGCATTCATTGTTGGAGAGTCTAGGACGAGCAGAGTATGTAGCCGTTAACGACACTGAAGCTGCCAAGGCCTTTGTTGAGCTATCGAGGTTGGAAGGGATCATCCCTGCTCTTGAACCTGCACATGCCATAGGTTATGTACATGAACTAGCTCCTAGGATGAAGAAAGATGAAGCAATAGTAGTAAATCTCTCAGGTAGGGGAGATAAAGACGTTCAAGTTGTCGCGGACTTCTTAGGTGAGCAAATTTGAGTCGCTTAAGGAACGCTTTTGGCGTCGTCTCTAGGCGAGAAGAGACAGCTCTGATCGGTTTCGTCATGGGTGGAGATCCAACACCAAAGTATGGACAAAGGATTGCAGAAGCCTTAATCAGGGGCGGCGTGGATATTTTGGAGCTAGGTATTCCATTCTCAGACCCAATTGCCGACGGCCCTACTATCCAAGCTGCAGCAGTGAGGAGCTTGGCAAGCGGTACTACCTCTAATACAGTTATTGACTTAGCAAAGACTCTTGGGCGGCACTACGATATCCCGATTGTTCTTCTCACTTACTACAACCTCATCAGGGCGCGAGGGATTCAGAACTTCATGGAGAAGGCATCTGGATCCAATGTGGATGGTATTGTTATTCCTGATCTTCCAGCAGAGGAGGCAGAAGAATACAAAGAAACTGCTGTAGCTTATGGCCTCGATACAATATTTCTAGCGGCACCGACTACTTCTGTCAATCGGTTGTCACGAATACTTGAACTTACGAGCGGCTTTTTGTATCTTGTCTCTTTGACTGGGGTCACTGGGGCGCGATCTGAAATACAGATCAGAACGCTCGAACTGGTAAAACGATTCGTGAAGCTGACCAAGGGCAAGGTCCCACTTGGAGTAGGTTTCGGGATATCAAAACCAGATCACGTAAGGCAATTGGTCAAGGCTGGTGTCGACGCAGCAATAGTTGGCAGCTCTTTTGTCGATATCATAGCTAAGAATTTGGAGGATATCGAAGATGCTTGCACTAACTTAGAGGTAGAGACACGAAGGTTAAAAGAAGCAACTAGAAACTCCTAGCTCTGGACTCCACGAGCATCAACCTTTGTCTTTAGTGTTTGATGCGCAATTGCGATATTACAGCACTATGGCTTTCCTTAACAGTTTTAGAGGATGGATGACCTCAAGTCCAGTACCTTGTTGTAGCTGCAACTTGCATACTCCACTCTCTGAGGAAATATAGTCTTGTCTCTGTTCTTTGTAAAGTTCGAAGAGAGGCTTTCCTATTGCAGCAGAGAGTCCTGCTCCTAGTGGCCCAGTCTTGAGGCCAAACGTGCCTGCCATGCCGCAGCACATGCCTGTCTCGCGTATGTCAACCTGTAATCCTATTCCCTTAAGGAGTTCTATGGTGTGCTTACTCGAAGTTAGTGCTCTCTCATGACATGAAATGTGAAATGCGACCTTTCCATGCAGCTTATTCTGGAACAGAATCTGTTGTTGTTGTACTAGTTTTCTAATGTATTCTGAGGCCTCGAATGTCCGTGATGCGACTGCAAGCGACTCATGGCTTCTGTCTAGGAGATCGGGGTACGAGTACTTGAGCGAGTAAGTAGCAGTTGGCTCAATAGAAATTATGTCTTGGCCTTGTTTCGCATAGGGATATAGGAGTGTTACATTTAGACGAGCTATTTCTTCAGCCTTACGAAGATCCCCGTACGCTACAAAGGGATATCCACTAGTTTTCTGCGGGGGTAAAATCACGTCTACATTTGCGCTGGCGAGGAGTTCTACAAGGGCAATGGGGACCTCGGGCTCTATATATTCACCAAAAAAATCTACGAATAGTACAACCTTAGAGGTGTCGCTTGTGTATCCTTGACGCTTATTCCTATACCATTTAGAGAATCTTTGTCGCTTGAATTGAGGTAGCGCTCGAGTTCTATCTATACCTGCCACTTTTTCCATTAATGTTCTTACGGTTTCACGATGCATCACCCAATTCCATACGGGTGCTATATAGCTAGCAAAAGGCGCCATAGTTTCATATTTCTCAAGTACGCGGTTAACAAGCAACTGGCCCTCTGCCTGTACATCCATTTCCTTTACTTTTGAAATCATTCGTGGAATATCAATCTCTGCAGGACAAATCTCCTTGCAAAGACCGCATGAGAAGCAAAGATGTGCGAACTTGGCCTTGTCGAGGCCATGTATATTTGCTGTCCATGGAATTCCAATAGGGCCTGGATAGATGTGGCCGAAAACATGGCCGCCGGAGACACTGTATGGTGCACAGATGTTCATGCAGGCCCCGCACCTTATACAACTGAGTGCTTCCGTAAACCTACCATCTTCCATCATACGTTTTCTTCCATTGTCTAGGATTATGAAGTGCAATTCTCTATTCGAATCCGAGCCAAGGGGCGTACGGCCTGTGATGAACGAGACGTAGGTAGTGGTGCGTTGTCCTGTAGCGCTGACTGCATGTCCTCTAATCAGAGCTAACGCTTCTTCAAACGTTGAAACAATTTTCTCCATCCCCATGATGACGACGTGAACCTTGGGAATACTTGCAACTAGTCTGCCATTTCCTTCATTCGTCTCTACTACTACTGTGCCTGACTCTGCTATGCCTATATTAGCACCAGAAACGCCAATATCAGCTGATAAGAATACATCTCTCAGTGCCGTCCTAACGTATTCCATGATTTCCTTGAGATCGCTATTTACAGGGATCCGCGATTCCTGCGAGAAGATGTCAGAGACTTCTTGGGTTGTTTTGTGAATCGCAGGGAAGACAAGATGGAATGGTTTCTCCTTAGCTAATTGTATTATGCGCTCGCCTAGGTCTGTCTCCACGACACTATATCCTGCAGCCTCCAACGGCCTATTGAGCTCAATTTCCTCACTTGTGAGTGACTTCGACTTTGCTACTAGATGGCCGCCAATTCGTTTTAGAATGCTCAGCACATAGTCGTTAGCTTGATCTGCAGTCTGAGCCATGAATACTTGTGTGCCTTTTTTTCTGGCTTGGATGGAGAATTCTTCCAACAGTTGATCAAGGTTTGAGATACTTCTGTCTTTGATCGCCTTTATTTCATTTCTAAACCCATTAAAGTCTTCAAATTCCTCAAGAGCTTCGGCACGTTGGTCTCGTCCTCGTTTCATAGCTCCATAAAGAGCGGCAAGACGATCTTCCTCGTGAAGGGCCTCTTTGAGTTTCTCTACTAGCAAACGATGGCTCTTCGATATCATGACTCATTCCTCTCCATATGTAACTACGTGAACCTGATGCGGCCCATGAACCCCTAACACCAGTTTCAGCTCTACATCTGCTGTTCGACTTGGGCCAGAGATCAATGATATGGCTGACTTTCCATAGGTCTTGACCGCACTACGTAAGAGAGAGGCTGATTCTGTTAATGCGCCTAGGATTTGATCACATTGAAGGAGACAGATGTGAATTCTCGGTAAGGCAGAGGTAAGCCGATCCACATCTTGATGACATATCTCGGCGACAGTTCCTGTCTCGGCTATTGCAAAGTTAGAAAGAGTGATTCCTGCGTCAACCTCACTGAGAGTACGAGAAATATTGATTCCCTTGGGCTCTACGATTTGCATATTTGCATGAATCAGACTTTTTCTGACTTTGTCTCTGATTTCCATTGACATCTTGGCTAATGTTACTGTTTGTACATTCTCACTAGTCAGGATTGGAGCTAGCATGTTTGTCGCTTCATCGAGATTAGAGGCCTCGTGAACTTTGCCTCCCTGATCTTCAAACCTTGTTTTGAAGAGTGCTTTGGGATTACTCAGCGAATATCACCATTAATCCAAGTTGGACGGAAAAGTAAGTCATTAAAGAGGACACCATCTTGTTCAGTATATTGTTGGACAACTGAACCATGACGAACATATTTTCCAGGACCTATGTCTTCCAGCCTCACTTGTTCAATAACTTCACCATAGGATCCGAATTCACGTACAATAGAGAATTCAAATCTCTTCTCGATTAAGTTAATCTTCCCCGCATCCAGCTAAATTGTGTATTTCTCACGATCTAAAGAGCGGAGACCAGGTTACTATTTACAGTCAACAAGTCTAGGAACTGTTTGAGAATCTTCGCCGTGGCGCCCCATATTTCATAGTCTAAGTACCTATATGCATAAGTTCTCTTGAACCCCGCAGTTGTTCCGACGCGTTTAACCCCTAAAATCTTGGGCCTTAGTAGTTCTCTTATTGGTATTTCCAAGACTTCGTGTATTTCTTCGGAATTGGTTGAAACCGATGGTGGGAAATCCAACATTACCAAATAAGGAGTTATGATATAATCACTTTTCACAGTCCATACATCATCTAGCGCGCCAATAACGTCGGTTTGTGGTACTCTGATTCCAACTTCTTCATACGTTTCTCTTAATGCAGTTTGGACAAGACTTTGGTCTCTGTCTTCAAATGTACCCCCTGGAAAAGAGATCTCGCCACGGTGAATTGCCACGGACATACTACGACGGGTGAGCAAAAGATTCAATGATGTATCTTTTCGATAGAAAACTAGAAGGACTCCTGCAATATGATGTCCCTCGGAAGGAATGGTTACTCGATTGTGAGATGAGAGGATCTTCTTGATCTCTCCGCGAAGTCTATGTTCTTTCACGTCCTAGATCCCGATTGTTTGATCAATTCGAGTCGCCGAGAGCATTTATGACCGATGATAGACTCGATTCAGTTGTTCTGATTATTGTAGTAGTTAGTCCTGCAGAAGTATATTCTGATAGTCGATCGCGGCAGGCTCTGGGCGAACCTGAAATTGTAACAGCGTCCAATAATTCGTTGTTCACCAGTGATGCAGCTTTGTCAAGTTGACCTTGTCTGGCGACATGACATATTTCTTGAACAAGTGGATTTTGGGCCATCTCTGGTCCAAATAGGATCTCCCATCCAGGATTAGCCAGGAAGACTGCTAGCTGTTTCTTTGCAGCAACTCGCGCGGAGGGCTCATTGTCAGTCGTCCAGATTGTTACATATCCTGCAATTTCTACCAGCGCGGGGTCTTTCCCAACACGTCTGGCGCCTGTCTCAACATGCTCAACCGCAAATCGAGTATGTTCTGGGGACGATAGGTTACCAAGGAGGACACCATCGCCAATCTCTCCCGCGGTCTCCATCATCTTCGGGCTCATAGCACCTATGAAAATAGGGATAGTTGTTCTGGGAGGGGTGAAAGAAAGGCCCATTTTATCTATTCTGAAGGCCTTCCCTTGGTATGTCAGATTTTCACCTTTCAAAATTCTCCTAACAACTTCGATACATTCTTTCATGGTATTGATCGGCGACGAGTCGTTGATCCCAAGCGCTTGCCAGAAACGCTTGCTGGCTCCAAACCCAATCATTAGGCGTTTGTTGGAAAGCTCGTCCAGAGAAGCGCAGGTAGAAGCAGTCAGTACCGGATGACGTGTGTAGGGGCTTATTACACCAAGCCCAAGGAGAGGACTGGTAGTCGACGCAGCTAGAGCGGCTACCGTTGTAATGCTATCTCTTAACCCTCTTTGCTCGGCGGCCCAGAAACTGTGGAATCCCTTCTTTTCAGCTACCCTGGCATACTTGATGACTTCAGGTATCGCGAGCTGACCGCCAAACGTAAGTCCAATCTTGTTCATATCGGTAGGAGGGACTAGTATCTACTGATTTATTCCTTAGCTAATTTCAAGAATTGATTTAACATGTATTTGGATAACGCCCTAATCTAGATATGTTGTGGACACATTAATCTTCTAATCCTTAACCTAATATGGAAGACTTTGTAGAGAAGGATTAGGGAAATGGTAAAGGTTGGATATATTCAGTGGTAGTTGGCTTTGAGATCCAATTCAACCCTAGAAAATATCACAAACGATAAAGTCGTTGCTCTTCTCCAAGAGCTGGTCAGCATTCGGTGTGAGCCTGAAGAACAGCTCTATGAAAAACAGCTAGCTGAATTCATTTCTGAAAGACTCAAAGCGACAGGCTTCGAAGTTGAACTCATAGAAAAGGAGCCGGACCGGCCATCGGTACTAGCTAGACTCAAAGGTACAGGAACGAGAGAGGCCCTTGTGCTTTATGGCCATCTGAGTGCAGCAACGACGATCCTGGATGACTGGACAGTTAGTCCCTTTGCGGGGGAAGTTAGGGACGGTAAACTATACGGTGTTGGCGTAGCTGATATGAAAGGGGGTCTTGCTTCCATGATGGTAGCTGCCCAGGCATTATTAGAATCCGATACTCGATTAATGGGGGATCTAATCCTCATGTTTGGGTCTGGGGCTGAAAGAGCCGGCACAATAGGCGCAAAATATGTGTTAGAACGGAAGAACCTCAACGCTGCAGCTGCTATCGTGGGTGAACCCAGTGCTCTGAAAATCATTATAGCTGAGCGGGGTGCTGTATGGTTTGAGATGAAAACTAAGGGAATCTCAGGTCTAAGTGGCGTAAAAGGCACGAATGCTGTAGAGAAGACTGCACAGGTGATAGTAGCTCTCCAAGAGCTCCGTGCGCGACTCAACAGCCGAAATCATCCCCTATTGACTACACCTTCCGTAAGCGTAAACCAAATCGCGGGCGGAATAGCTCCTTACACAGTTCCATCTAGTTGTCAGACTGTTATTGATAGGCGATTGATTGTTGGAGAAACAACAAAAGAAGCCATTGACGAAATGAGACTACTAATTGCAGATCTACGCCACAAAGACAAGGAGCTAGAGGTGAATGTTGAACCAATCCTGGAGGTCGAGCCTTTTGAGATATCCCCGCAAGAGAAGATTGTTACTACTGCATTGTCATCTCTAAAAGAGGTGACCGGCAGGGAGGGAGAAGTGGGAGGCTTCTTAGGATGGACCGAAGGGGTACACTTCGTTGAAGCTGGAATACCAACAATAATAATGGGACCTGGAGATGTCTCTGTAGTACATGCTCCTGATGAATACGTAGAAGTACAACAGCTTAAAAACGCTGCAGAAATCTATGCTCTAACGGCCCTGAATATGTTAAGATAACAGCTGCTGCTCTCATCTCTTGAGGATGGTCCTTTGGGAACTCACGATATCATTATTGTTGTAGCGAACTCGGCAATTACATTCACTGGGCTCTAGATCGAAAGGTTAACAGCTGTGATGCTGTGGCTATGGAATAAGTGAGAGTATTATCCGGATATGCTCACTCAGTGGTTGTTAACCTTGGCCATTTGCCATATCTTCTGAGGAGTTATAGGCAACTCGTCAAAATCGAAGCGGAGCGCATCGGAGATAGCGTTTGCAATGGCAGGAGGAGGTCCGATCGTTCCGCCTTCACCCATTCCCTTTACACCTGCAGGATTCAGCTGCGAAGGGATTTCTAGGTGTTCTATCTCTATGGGTGGAATCTCGTTACTGCCGATGATATTGTAATCCATTAAGCTGGTCGTGAGGAGCTGACCAGAGTCATTCTCATAACAGAGCTCCTCGTACAATGCTTCGCCGAGACCCTGTGCTATGCCGCCTACTATTTGTCCTTCAATAATCAGTGGGTTGATCATCTTGCCGCAATCATGAGATATTACATACCGTTTGATGTCCAGCTGGCCTGTTTCCACATCGAGTTGGACTACGGCCACATGTGTAGCATATGAGTATGTAGTCGATTTCGGACGGTAGAAACAGCTACCCTCTAGCCCGGGCTCGAGATCCTCTGGCAGCTTCATCAGCAGGTACGCTGCTTCGGCTATTTCCTTCAACTCAACAGATCGTTGTGGAACACGTTGTACTTTTACGACTCCGTTCTCCAGTAATAATTCCGAAGGTGTGGTGTCTAGCAAATGAGCAGCAACCTTCAGTATTTTTTCACGAGCTCTTTGGGATGCAATTAGAACAGCATTTCCAGCTGTAACGGCGCTTCTACTCGCAAAAGTCCCGACGCCATACGGTACTGAAGAGGTGTCGCCGTGAATTACGGAGATATCTTCCGGAGAGAGTCCGAGCACATCGCTAGCAATCTGACTGAGGGTGGTTTCGAGGCTCTGGCCATGTGGCATTGCACCGCACAGTATTGTTGCTTTCCCCGACGGGTCAATTCTCACAATAGCGCTTTCATAGCTTCCAATTCGTCGACCGTCCAGATATACAGGAGCAGATGATTCTACATATGAGGCTAAACCAATACCTAAACGCCATGTTCCTTCTTTGAAGTTCTGCTGATCCTTCCGCACTTTGGAGTACTCTATGCTTTGAAGGGCAAGCTCGAAACATGCTCTATAGTTTCCACTGTCAAGGATAATTCCCGTGGGTGTCTTGTAGGGTAGTTCAGTTGACTGAAGAAAATTGATTCGACGCACATCTGCAGGGTCAAGGCAGGCTTCGCGAGCTATGGTGTCAATGGTACGCTCCATCACGAAGGCTGCAACGGGTTGTCCATAGCCGCGATAAGCTCCACTGGGTGCCTTATTGGTCATTACTCCAACTACCTGGATGTCACAGCTAGGTATTCTATAGGGTCCCAGGAGAAGGCGGGCGGTTGCGTAAGCTGGACCCACCGTTCTAGCATGAAGATAGGATCCAAAGTCTGCAATGATTTTATCGCGTAGTCCTAGAATTTTTCCTTCTCTAGAAGCTGCTGCTTCGACATAGTGGATTTGTTCTCGTGCCTGTACAGTAGAGAGGAATTCTTCCTGGCGATCACCAACCCATTTGACTGGTCTTCCAGTTTTCATGCTCATTAGGGCAGTAAGGACCTCTTCGGGGTAAGTGTCGTGTTTGTTCCCAAAGGCACCCCCAATTTCTGGTGCAATTATACGAATGCGGTTCTCTGGAAAGTCTAACACCTCGGCAAGCTGCGTTCTAAGGAGGTGCGGGCATTGTGTAGAAGACCACAGCGTCAGTGTTTTGGTCACTTTGTCATAGTCTGCGATGACTCCACGTGTTTCCAAGCAAACTCCGGCACAACGACCTATTTTGTAGCGTTTCTTGATGCGAAATTGTGCGTTGTCAAACGCTGCATCAATATCGCCACCAGAAAACCCTAGACGGAGAGCAACATTGTTGTCCCATCCGCGGTGTAGCACGGTGGCGTCGGTAGATAGAGCTGCTTCTGGATCGACTACTGCTGGAAGAGGCTCATAATCTACGTCTATCTCTTCAATAACATCTCGAATTTGGTACCGATTCTCCACAGCAACTGCACATATTGCTTCTCCGGTGTATCTTGCCGTCCTTCTAGCAGCTGCAAACCAGTCAGGACTCCTTTGTCCAGGGAGTTTAATCACAATTGGGAGAGGATTGGAAGATTCAGCTACTTCATCGCCCGACAGACTTGCAACTACGCTATGTTTCCTGAGAGCCTTTGATAAATCCACGCTCTTAATATTCGCGTGAGCATAAGCACTCCTTAAGATTCCTAGATGAATAACATCGGGCTGCCATACATCGTCAAGGTATAGACCTCTGCCGGTGAGTAGGCGGGGATCCTCTTTTCGCCTTAGTCGTTCACCAAAGAAGCTCCTCGCAGGTCCTTGTGGCATAGGAGCGATCTCCATAGGTTGAGCCTTACTTCGATTTCTCTTCGAGCGCCTTGCGAACTCTTTCAGGAGTTATTGGAAGGTCTTTGATCCTGACGCCGACGGCATCGGCTATTGCATTGGCGATCGCGGGGGCAACACCAACAATTGCAGCTTCTCCACACCCCTTCGCTCCGAACGGTCCACCTTTGTATGCCGTTTCTAGGATAATGGGTTTCAGCTTGGGGGCATCAAGACCATAAGGTGCCTTGTAGTCCTTTAGATCCGCGTTCACTGGCTTTCCGTTCTCCAAGACCAGCTCTTCAGATAATGTAGCGCCCAATCCCATTGCGATTGCGCCTTCGATCTGTCCCTCAACGGTCTTCGGATTTAACGCCTTACCAACATCGGTAGCAGCTGTAAACTCGATGATCTTTACATGTCCCGTTTCTGTGTTTACTTCTAGATCAACATTTGCCGTGGCATATTCATAGAACGCTACAAACCGGTCAGTGGTACACTGTCCTGTCTCGATGTTGAGCTCTCCAGAATCTTGATAGAAGGTCGCCTTTCCTATTAATGCTCCTCCTTCCTCTAGGAATGCTCCAAATCGCGTCTTGCCTGAAGTGAATAGATCTTGAAGCTTCATATTCTGCGTCATATCATCTTCCACATGGATTAGTCCATCATTGAGAGTCAAGGCATTCGGCGAGGCGTTGAGCTTCTTCGCAGCGCGCTCAAATATTTCCTTCTTTAGGTCGAGACAAGCTAGTTTGACTGCGTTTCCTGCGTTATAGGTCTGGCGGCTCGAAAATGCCCCTTCATCCATAGGAGTGAATTGGCTGTCTACATTCATGACGCGAACATTATCTATAGAGGTTCGAAATTCTTCAGCTACTATTTGAGCAAGGACTGTATGTGTTCCCGTCCCAATCTCAGTTGCGCTTGTCCATAGTTCCAAGCTTGTATCTTCGAGGAGTCTAACAAACGCAGTCGAGACCGTTCTGGCTAGACTGTACTTTGCTACAACTGCTATTCCATGTCCTTTCTTCCAGACACTATCATCGGAGAGGGATTGTTCCTTCGGCTTAGATACCGATTGGAGTACAGCTTCTAGTGAGCGCCGGTTTGCTACACCTTTTGCAGTTTCTCCTATGGCATTCTTATCTCCCTCGTTTAAGAAGTTCTTTAGCCTCAGCTCAACAGCATCGATCCCCAATTTCTCAGCAAGCAGATCCATCTGACATTCGATAGCCCATGAGACTTGTGCATCGCCAAAGCCTCGAAAGCCTCCACCGGGCACTTTGTTAGTGTATGATCTCACGGAGTTTACGAACACGTTGGGGATATTGTAGACGCTCACCGCGCCTAGAGGACATTGTCGCGTCACGAAGATACCGGGTCCACCAGAATAAGCTCCGCCGTCTAGTATAACCTCCATCTTCACGGCCATTATAGTGCCATCTTTCTTGGCTCCATGCTTGCAACGCACTATGAAGGGATGTCTAACTGTAGTGGCAGTCATAGCCTCTTCACGTGTCATTTGAATCCTCACCGGCCGGCCTGACTTTTTCGCAAGATGCGCCGTGATTGCTTCAACGTAGATGGCCGCCTTGTTTCCGAATCCTCCTCCGACAGGTGGGACAATTACCCGTATTTTATTAGCGGGCATTTTCATAGCCCCGCTTATTTCGTGTCTGGTCCTGTAAGCAGACTGGGTCGAGCTCCAGACAGTCAAAGTTTTGTCGGATTCGAATCTAGCAACAGTGGAATTCGGTTCAGTGTAGAAATGATGGACCATCTGTGTCGTATACTTGTTCTCAATAACAACATCGCATTGTTCGAAGGCTGCTTCAACATCACCTTTGACGATCTTGAAAGTAGCACAGATATTCGGCTTGGAAGGATCATAAGGGACGGCCTTCCATGTCGTCCTTTCGTACTTTGCGATGTCTGGGTGAAGGATAGTTGATTGATCAGGAAGTAGGGCCTTCTCGGGATCTAGTAGTGTAGGAAGCTCTTCATACTTGACATCGATCAGTTCAAGAGCTTCCTCAGCAATATCTCTAGTATCTGCGGCGACTGCAGCGACAGGTTCTCCAACGTACCTGACTCGCTCCCCCGCAAGAATTGGGGTATCAGCTACCGTGGCGCCATATAGTGCTCCTCCTGTGTCTTTGCTGGTTATTACGGCGCGAACGCCTGACAAGGCCTCTGCTTTGCTCGTATCTATTTCCATAATCTTGGCATGAGGATAGGGACTTCGCAATACTTTTCCTTCGAGCATCCTTGGTTGTTCGAAGTCATATGTGTAGACAGCCTTGCCAGTGACTTTGTCAAGGGCATCTAGTCTATGAATGGGCTTCCCAAGTATGGTATATTCTTCTTCTAACTTCGGTCGAACCAGCATGAGAATTCTACTTTTAGACACAATTAAAAAAGATTGGGCTAGGATTAATGCCTAGACTCTTCGTGTACGACGTTACTTGTTAGGTGATATGATCAGCTACGAAACGCAACCTATATCAACCTAAATGTATTCGACATCTCGAAATAGAATGTCTCTTACACTTGAACTAGCTGAAAAACTCATTGCGAAGGCGAAAGCCAAGTCGAAGGAGATGGACGTGATTATGTCTATTGCTGTTGTCGATGATGGAGGCCACTTGGTTGCCTTTGAGAGAATGGACGGGGGACGATGGCACACACCGATGTTGGCTATAGGTAAGGCTTACACTTCAGCAGGCTTCCGTACAACAACTGATGCACTCCAAAAGCGGTTCAAGGACAGGCAGGGATTTGTGACTAGTTTTGTGGGACAGGGAAAGTTTGTTTTCATTGAAGGTGGCGTTCCGATTCTGGAGAATGATAAGGTAATCGGCGCTATTGGAGTGAGCGGAGGAACGGGCCAACAGGATAAGGAATGCGCCGAAGCCGTGGTAAATACTTAGACTTGTAAGAGTCTGCCAAATCCTGGAATAGATTCTTCTATTCCTGCAGTCCTAAGTGCTGACCAGACAGTGGATTGACAGCCAGCAATGACTGGCTTGCCTAGATCTCTTTCCAGTGCTTCCACAATTTCGACAGTGCGCAAGTTCAAGACGCCGGTGACGATGGCATCGGCTTTCGGATTATCTGCTGCCTTGATCAACCTATAGGCTACCTCCGGGGGCTGCCGGGCCACGTCTTGAGCGGTCGTAAAGGGACCACCTTTCACACCTACGACTTTGAAACCGTTTCCTTCGAGGAATTCTTTTGCTTGTGCATACATCTCAGTGCGTACATGGGGAACAAATCCGGCCACACATTTGACCTTGAGTTTCTTTAACGCCGAAACGATGCCAGTTGCAGTAGTTGTTGCCTTGACACCGGTTGCCTTCTCGATAAGTTTTATGATCTCCTTGTCGCCATGAGGCCCACGAGCCATGCTAGCTTCTGAATGAGTAAGTGACACAACGTCGACTCCGACAGCATTGGTTCCACCTGCCAGTAGTCGACCTGCTTCTTCAGTGGCCTGAACTATTCCGAGAGCACCTTCTTTGGTTATCTCTTTATAGAGTACACGAGTGAAATGACATGACACTCCATCAGGAACCATCTTCATAGATTCTGCTTCTACTATGCCATTAGAAGAAGCCAGAACAAATCCTAGTCTTGCTCGCCAACCATACATCGAAATCTAAATCCCCTTTAAGATTGGGGCAATTTATATCCGATCCTGATATGTAGTGATAAACGCGGTTTCTCTTGACC
>DAEN01000066.1:21501-25572 GCA_002495315.1 Thaumarchaeota archaeon UBA141 | reverse complement strand
TATTTGAAATAGTTTAGTTCATCATTGGTACCTCTGATTCAAGTAATGTCGTTCATGATCAATATGAGTCTAAAATTGGTAAATGGGGTGATTTCACTCTATTTTCCGACATGTTTTTAACCCCAAAAAATTTTAAGTTTCCTAACTGAAATCCGTGATAAACTTGAACAAAATTGTTATTCTGACGGAGGTACTCAACTAGCTTATGTCTCTGGTCCTTGGGAAGGTACAGAAGGTCCACACTGATGTAATAGTCATCGGAAGCGGGCTGGCGGGTTGCAGAGCTGCAATCGAAGCTGAGAGGGTGGGCGTCGATGTTACTCTGATAGACAAGAGCATAATCGGATACAATAGCAGTTCGAGAATGGCTGGAGGACATATCAAAGCTGCTGCAGCCACCCCTCGTCCATTTACAAGTTCTACACCTGCGTCGCCAGAACAACACTTCAAGGATAAGATTTTGATCGGAGAGTTCCTGGGGGACCAGGAATTGACGGAGATAATGTGCTACGAGGGACCTGCTCGAAAACAGGAACTCAAGGATTTTGGAGTCCCTCGACTGATTGGCGTTGACGAGGGCCCTGACAAGCTATTCTCCTTTCCCCTGGGGATGTCATACATGTCAAGCCTCGTGGATACCATTGGCAAGATGGGAATAAACGTCTGTAAGCGGATGTTCCCTATTGACCTGCTACTTGACAAGGGCATTGTAGTGGGAGTATACTGTCTCGATCTGGACAACGGGAATATCGTAGTTTACGTCGCGAAAGCGGTGGTTTTGGCTTGTGGGGGTGTTGCCGAGGCGTACAAGCGGAACGACACGCCTGTGACGCTCACTGGCGACGGATACGCGATGGGCTATCGAGCAGGCGCTGATATGGTGAATATGGAGATGATACACTGGGAGCCCTTCGTCCATGCAGAGCCTGACCTCCCTATGATGGATCGACGCGAAGCCATAGCGGCGTGGTATGGAGAGCTTCGGAACAAGAACGGAGAAGAATTCTTACCTAATTACTTCAGACGGGTGGGTTCATCTAAGGATCCCTTTCATCTGGAATACGGAGCGTACAACCCGGATGTAAGGCATTTAGTTTCGCGGGCGATGGGACTGGAAGTCTATGAGGGAAGAGGAGACAAGGGTGCTGTCTTCTTCGATCTATCCATAGTCCCGGAAGAGAAGTGGACCGCGGATGGTCCTTCAGGCTACTTGAAACATGTCCTCTGCCGAGGCTACGACCTGAGCAAGGAATGGATTCATGTAATGCCCGGAGTCGTCGCTACTCTTGGTGGCTTGGTAATAAATGAAAAGTGTGAGACTACCCTACCAGGCCTCTACGCAGCTGGAGAAGTTTCAGGAAATGTACATGGTGCATCGCGACTAGGTGGAGATGCTCTGTCAGACGCCAACGTCTTTGGCGCTAGGGCTGGTGGGAGTGCCGCAAGGCACGCGCTCAGAACTCAGAAGCATGAATACGATGAGGCCCAAGTTCATCGGGATGGCCTCCAGAAGATACTGGATCGCGACCCGTCCACAGGGACTCAACCATACAAGGTGAGAGATCAAATAAAGGAAATAATGTACGATAGCGTTGGCATCATCCGGACCGGAGAGAGCATAGAACTAGCAATGAACCAATTGGAGCAGCTGGAGAGCAATGAGGCGACTCGGATCTACGCGGATGATTGGCCATCTCTTCGTATGGCAGTCGAGGTCGATAACATGTTTCTGGTATGCAAGATGATAACGAAATCGGCACTGATGAGAACGGAGAGCCGCGGAGTATCGTTTAGATATGACTATCCCTTCCGCGACGATGTGAACTGGCTTAAGACCATACACATACGACTCGATAGCTCGGGTAAGATGGCTTTCAGCACGGAGCCGGTGAAAAACCCGCGTTATGATCCTACGAATATGCCATATGATACTCCAATCTCGAAGGCTTGGCAAGGTGTGCAGGAAAAGATGGCCCTAAAATTCAAGAGGTGAAGATAGTGCAATCCAATTCCAATGATCATCGTTCATCCCTCAGCGTTGATGTAGATCGCACGAAATGCGTAGGATGCTATCTCTGCGTAGAAGCCTGTCCTGAAGAAGTCTTGGGGTTTGAGCGAAGCGAGGCTAAAGCCAAGGTGGTGGCTCTTAACAACTGTATTTGCTGCAGAAACTGTGAGAATAGTTGTAATGTCAACGCGATTATGGTCAACTACCCCGAGTTCCTTGGGTTGCCTAGGGATCGGATTGTGACAATGCTCTAAGGAGTTGAGCTAAGTGGGAGAAGTAAAATTCAGCGACCTCTACAAGGATGTAATTGACGCCGGAAGATGTACGGGTTGTTCGGCCTGCGTAGTAGCTTGTCCATACTATGTGCTCGGATACGAAGACGAGAGACCTTTCATGAAAGTGGATTACGCGGAAAACTATTGTCCGAAGGGCGAAGGACATGGATGCACTGTCTGCGCAGATGTATGTCCACAGCTTCATGACTTGACCTCGCCAATATCCACAACGGTCTTCGGCCGCGAACGGCGAGACGATGAACCCTACGGGATATTCAACAAGATAGTGGCAGCGCGGTCTAGAGATGCCAAGGTTCTCAAGCATGCTCAGGATGGCGGAGCTATCACGAGTCTCCTTAGCTGGGGACTTTCAAAGGGCCGTATAGATGGAGTGGCAACATCCTCAAGCGAGCGCGTAACTCCCTGGGTTCCAACTCCAAGGCTGGCAACGACACCAGAGGAGCTCCTCCAATGTGCGGGAAGCAAGTACACATATTCACCGAACCTTCGTGCTATTAGAGACGGTCTCCTCCGTGATCTCCAAAAGCTAGCAGTTGTTGGAAATCCGTGCCAGTCGAGTGGTGCCCGTCAGATGATGCTGATGGGGCCAAAGGTTTACGGGGAGAGGATAAAGCTCATCATAGGTTTCCTTTGCACAGAGACCTTCGACTTCGGAGCGCTAATGGAGCAGAGGCTTAGGCGCCAAGTGGATGTGAGGATAGAAGATATCTCCAAGATGAACGTGAAAGGCAAGCTCATCGTAGACTTCAAGGATCGCGAGAAAGAGATCATCTCAATAAAGGAACTGAAGACAATGCAAAGGAAGGCATGCGCCTATTGCAATGACTTTTCTGCCGAATATTCAGATATCGCGGCTGGAGGACTTGGAGGGACTGAAGGCTGGACCATCTTGCTTGCCAGGACTAAGACTGGAGCGGAATTCTTGCAAGGAGCCCTGGACGATGGCGTCCTGGAGACAAAAGATGTTGATGGAGATGAGTTCAAACCACAGCTTGAAACACTGCGGAAACTCGCTGTTGCTCAGCGCAAGAGACCTAGATGGGAATCTATTTCTGCTGTGTCGCCAGTACCTTGACAATGATAACATCCTTCAATGAGAATCCTTTGCATCCTGATATCTAACTAGCTGATGCAGAGTCGCAGACAGGAAAAATCCTTCGCGAACTTCTTACCGAGATATTTTAACGTCGATTTCAATTCGATCTCTAATCATTAATAACCAATTTCGTAGATGCATCAGTTGGGCCAGTCGTCTAGCATGGTTAGGACATCGCCCTTACACGGCGAAGGTCGCGGGTTCAAATCCTGTCTGGCCCAGTTCTTTAGAAACCGTAACAAACGTCTTGTTCCACACAAGTATCAATTGTCTCCTGAAGGCGGTTGGATGAAACAGCGGTTACCAGCTCACGAAGGAACTTTGTGATAGTACTCGGTTCGTATGAAGATCATGGGTACAATGCATTTGTGATACAATGTGTTCCATCCAGGCTTACCTGGTTACTTTCGACAAATAGAGATCCAAAAAGGTCGAATATTGGCCTGTTTCTGATCGCTTAATAGAGCAGATATCTCATTTCTAAACATGTCGACGCTCATTACTGGAGGCGGTCTTGTCGGATCGCAAATTGCCAGGCTCTTGGTGGAGAAGGGCGAAAAAGCTCTATTGTATGATATCAATCCACAGATCGATTACATCGACCAAATTGTAAGTAATCAGAAGATTTCGATACTTCGTGGAGACGTACTAGATTTGGGGTTCTTGGAAGA
>DAEN01000066.1:0-21098 GCA_002495315.1 Thaumarchaeota archaeon UBA141 | reverse complement strand
GATGCCATAAAACTGAACATTCTTGGTACTGCAAACATCCTGGAAGCAGCCAGAAAATTGGACCTAAAGAAAGTGGTTTTCACTAGTTCTTCTGTTCTATACAGTTATCGTAAAGGTGGTCTAGAGAATAAATGCCTCTCCGAAGATAACTTCCCCAGGACTACTACAATTTACGCTTCAACTAAACTCACTTGCGAAAACTTGGGACTAAACTACAATGAATCTTACGGTGTTGATTTCGTCGCTCTGCGCTTCCAAGCTGTCTTTGGACCGTGGAATGGGAAAGGTGGAGGGGGACCTTCAAACATGTTCAAAGCAGTAATTGAGAATGCCTTGAAAGGGGAAAAAGCCACTATTAGCTCTAGGAGTATAGAGTTCGTGTATTCTAAGGATGCAGCGCGATCGACAATACTAGCCGCCAAAAGTAGGGGATTGACGAGCAAGATCTATAACGTCGGAATGGGCAAGATCTATACGCCAACCGAGATAATTGACATTATTCGGGCCAAACTGCCATCTGCACAGATCGGAGTTGAAGAGATGTCTATAGGAAAGCCTGCAACGATAGTCCAAGAACCAGCTGACTCGACTAGAAGCAAGCAGGAATTAGGGTATGTGCCCATGTACGACATGACTGACGCTATTGAGGATTACATTGATTGGTACAGAGATCATGGCAAATAGCTTCCTCCTCGTCTCTTCAAGATAGACGACATTCTCTCTAACTAGATGGGATCATTATCTAGATTCGGATATTCAATAGACGCCGTCATTCTAAGAGTGAAATCTCTGCAAATGATCCCTTTCGGAGGTTTATATCTTCGGCAAAACCTGACTCCATTTCGAGGACATACTTTGCTGGAGCAGTAGGTGCATAAGATGGGCAGTTCCAAGAACATGTGGGGACTGATCTTTCTATGTGAACGACTGTCCCGTCGTTACTAATCCAGATTATATCCAGACTGAATTCCACATTCATCATCCAGAATGAGTAAATGTCCTCGCGGTCGAAAACGAAGATCATCCCATGATCGGGTGGCAAGAATTCGCGGAACATTAAACCACGCTTACGTTCGTCAGGATCGTCTGCTATCTCTACCGTAATGATTTTCCCATTGATGATGATTTGACTCTCAGTAGTAATCCGGGTACTCTCGAATGATTTAGAAAGAAGAAATAATATCGTAATTAAGACAATAGCGACTACAAGAGATAAGGAGATCTTACGACTAGTCACTCTCTACAATGGTAGATGTATGGCCCTAAAAAATAAGAATGAAGTCTCCCTGTCCATTTGACTCCTAGGTTGGCGTCTTTATACTTCTATGGCCATTTGTCCGTAACGAATAGTTAGATCTGTCTGTTGTTGTGGCATTCAGCTCGAAAGAGAGATATTATGTCACCATTTTCTCCATTACTAAGTTAACGCATGGATGATTCATTTCAGGAATTGGTTAGTCTGATAAAGGAAAAAGCAGTAAACAGAAGGGCGCTCGTCATCTCTGCTGATGATATCAACCTAGAATCAGAGCGAAAGAACACAATATATCTCTTGGAGCTGGGCGAAAGTAACGCTGCAGGTGGAAGAGCAGGAGGCTTTGGTCAGAGAAATGTGACTAGGATTACATGCTTCGACGCAGAAAACGATGTCTGGATCAAACTAGTCGATATCTTCGAATCTAGCAAACTCAAGGACTTTGAATCGCCTCACTATGCAGCAACAATGTCATTAATTCTGCCCGACAGTAGTGAAGCTATAGTTGCGGGTGTAGTAGATCAGATTTTGGTAAAGGAATACAACGAAAAGTTCATCCAATCAGAATAGAGCTATGATAGGAGCTTTCCCTATTCAAGAATCATCTGACAATATTCCCCGCTTAAACAAACTGATTCCCGATAGCCAGAAATAGATTTCAACTGAGCGGAGCGAAGACTAGGTCATGAAAGGTCTGCAGAGGGAGAAGAAGTATGCGGAAGACCTGCTGATGAAAGTGGCCTCTGGGAAGATCTATGATCTAGAACATCCACGGTTCCAAGGAATGCCCATATACCCTCTCTCTAAACCGGGTTTCTTCTATTCTCTCTTTCGGCATCATCGAGGAGCCTTTGAGGAAGGGAAGACTCCCAGGAGGACTACCGCCTCTGGGAATATCTTCATGATGGATCAGACCGGAACTCACATCGATGCGCTCTGTCATCAAGCGTACGACCTCAAGCTCCACGGCGAACTCTCAATAGACCTCTCGATCGAGACACCCTGGGGATTCACACGACTAGGAGCCGAAACTATTGCACCAATAATTAGGAGGGGACTCCTGCTAGATATCGCATCGTTGCATGGGAGGAGTTCTCTTCAAGAGGGATATCTTGTCTCTAAGAAGGATTTGCTCGACACTTGCAGGAAGGAAGGCGTGACCCCAAGTGAGGGGGATGTAGTCCTTGTTCGTACTGGAAGTGGACAATTCTGGACAGACGAATCACGATACCTGAAGTCCGCAGGGGTCTCATTGGAAGCTACTGAATGGCTGGGCGAGAAAAAGGTGTTCGCAGTGGGAGCCGACAACCTCTCTTGGGAGGATCCAACGATAAAGGACAGAAAGACTGGTGAAAACCTTCTCTGCCATATTCATTTGCTGGTCCGAAAAGGGATCTACATCATCGAGAACCTGAGGCTTGAAGAGCTCTCGGCAGCACGATGCTTCGTGTTCTTGTTCATCGGGCTTCCTATCAAGATCAAAGGCGCTACTGGGACTCCTATCAGACCAATCGCGATTGGTGCCCCGTCAAAAGAAGACCAGGGTGTCGGATAGCAGGGACTGTAAACCCCATAAAGAATTTATTTATCGTGCGGGAGATTTGAGGCCTAGATGAGTCAGGAACAAATCTTCGAAAAAATTGATGTTGAATATAAGAGTGAAGGAAAATATCCGATCGAATGTATTCTCCTGAAACCTTCTGGTGCTGGGCGTAGGCCTGGAATTATGGTTTGTCCTGGCCGTAATGCGTCGAGGATGACTAGTGACATGGATTGGCTGGCTGGCCCTCTTGCGGATGCCGGCTACGTGGCATTATCCATCACATATAGAAGGGAGAACGGCGTCTACTTGAAGACAGACATTCGCGACATAATGGACGGGATCTCTTACCTATCAAGCTTGGACTTCGTGGACCTCGACCAAATAGGCATAGTCGGTAGATCGAGGGGAGCTATGTCTGGACTAATCACTGCAGCTCAGGATCCTCGAGTTAAAACCGTCATAGCGCAGGGGACGACTACCGATCGTATTCGTTCAGTCACATCGCTGAAGGATTACGCGCCTACGCGTTACAAGACAGTCGTTGGCTTCGTCGGGCCTACTCCCCAGGAGGATCCCGAGCACTACAAAGCCATTTCACCCATAACCTATGCAGATCGGATCAAAGCGCCTGTATACATGATCACGGGCACATCAGATCTCTATGCACCTTTAGACCAAGCTGTCTGGATGATAGATGCTCTGAAGGCACATGGAAACACGAGTTCCAAGGTTGAGATTCTTGACAGGGTAGGACATTTCCTTGAAACTCCTAACGGGAAATTTGCCTATGAAGAGGTGGCAAAGCTGATTATTTCCTGGCTCAAAGATAAATTGCCAGTGAACGCAAGTGGAGTGGGTGAAAGGGTTTAGTACGCGCAAAATTTGGTGTTCGGATTCCATTCTCTTCTGCCGCAGCCACGATGGAGAACGTTGTCACGGCTGCTAAAGCAGCTGAAGATTTGGGGTATCCAGGAATTGTAACAGGAGATCACGTGAATTGTGAGCTCGACCGTCATTTGTATCATAGAATGGGACGAGGAGTTCTTGGTGAACCTGGTAACACCAATGACCCGAATTTCTTTGAATCTATGACTACTTTGGCTTACTTAGGGGGGATGTTTCCGTCTCTTGAACTTCTCGTAGGAGTTATGCTGTTACCAGTGCGGGATCCTATCCTTCTAGCTAAGCAAGCTGCTAATGTCGATGCGTTCACAAAGGGGCGCTTGCGATTGGGAGTTGGTGTAGGAAATGCTACTGACAGAGTAGAATTCGACGTCATGGGGTTGAAAGAGAAAATGCCCGCGCGTTATGATATGGCTACGGAATGGGTTGAATCAATGAAACGAATTTGGACCGATCCGAAGTCCTCGTATGACGGAAAATTCATCAATTTCAAGGACGCAACCATCTATCCAAAGCCTTTCAAGAATGCCCATATCCCACTCTGGGTAGGTGGAGTATCAGATCGAGCGCTAGATCTTATAGCTAAACACTGTGATGGTTGGTGGGCCGCACTACCTCCTATCGACGAGATCAAGCTTACAATTGAAAAGATTTGGGCACTGCGCAAGGCTGCCGGTCGTGGCTCCGAATCCTTCACTGTTGCGAACATGTTTAGACTCAGCATCGCTAAAGATGCACAGGAAGCCCGTTCGAATGTCGCCGAAGTCACCACAGGTCACAAGATGACCAGTCATTGGGGAGTCGGTCGAGCTTTCGTAACTGATACTAAAGGGGCAAGTAATAATTCTGCCGTAGAAGAGTTCAACACGCGAGGCGGTATGGGGAATCCCTCAGATGTGATGAGGAAGATCGAGGAACAAGTTGAAGCCGGAGTTACATACTTTGATTGTTATTTCATGTATCCTCGTATAGAACATCTGGTCGAACAGATGAAACTCTTCGCAAAGGAAGTTATGCCATCTTTCAATTGAGCAAAGCTCCTAACTCGAATCCAGGCGCTTGGGTCATGAGTTGGTTACTCGACAACCTTCCTGATTCAAGCCGGAATAGTTGCACCAAAGTCGCAGAATCCTGAAATAAAGGATTAGGAGATTAGTAGTAAGGATGAGTCGGTTCGTGAAAGACATACTTTCCTATCCCCTCACAGATATGCAAGTTTAGAACACGGAGCATCTTGATAGAAAGTCGATCCAACTGGGGGTCGATCTGACTAAGAATTTTTTCGGGTCAAATCACAAGATTGACAGGGTATCAAATCTGTGATTTGCGCGAAGTAGGTAAGTAAGAAGTAATATCATCAATATTTTGTACTATCAAATCCGGTTTTATCTTGGATCGTTTAATGCTATGGATGTCTTCAACTCCAGTGAGTGTCAATATTGAGAATATCCCTGCCCTTTTTGCGCCAAGGATGTCTGTATCGATCTGGTCGCCGACCATGACCGATTCGCCTGGGATCGCTTCTCCAATTCGCAAGGCTAACCTAAACATGTAAGCTGAAGGTTTCCCTATGGCTATAGTTTTCTTTCCGGATCCATACTCGAGGGCTTTTGCAATGGGGCCGGTCGCTACCTTAACACTGCCATCAGACATGTATACACGAGCAACGTGACTAGCTACAAGCTTTGCTCCTCCTCTCAAGAGCTGTACTCCTCTATCTAATTTGTCATAGCTTAGTTGGCGATCGGTCCCCACCACCACGACGTCGACTGTCCCTTCTTCTTTAGAGCGGTGTCCGGCAGCCTCGAGTTCCTCTCTAAAGCCTCTCTCTCCAACCAGGAAGAAGTCAGCGTTTCCATATCTCTCCTTTAGGAATTGGCCAGTCAAGTAACTCGAAGAAACTATCTCGTCTAGAGTTATGTCAAATCCGAGGATTGTCAGCTTTTGTGCTAGTTCTTCTCTCGTGTCCGTAGATGAATTTGTTAGTACAATGATCCTCTTTTGCAGATTCCTAAGTCTTTCAGTTAGCTGGAGACCTCCCAATAGATGTGGTCTCTGCTTTCCTACGTATAGTACTCCATCAAGGTCTAAAAGGAAAAGGTTCCGGTTGTCAAGTGATACTGATTGTCTCTTTCTATTTTTGTGCATAGGATATCATCTGGTCATTTATCTTACTGCTGAAGCGTAAGCTTTTTCTGATCTCAGATTCTCCTCCCAATATATGAAGTTCTCTAGATTTGGTGGCGGAGATGGAGAGTTTCCTCCTGGGGGCTTTTGCATTTCTTCCTTCGTGATAGCGAGGAAAGGAGATTCAATTTTACTTTGCAAGATCGCTCAGCCTGAGATATGGAATGAAAGGTGGTCATTGAATTTGGATTACCCGGAAAGGTGGAAAGGAAAATGGCAAATCCCGTCCTCGTACCTAAAGTTTGGGGAACATCCAGACAGCGCCGCCGGGCGAGTTGTGGAGGATCAGCTCCAAGCTAGAAGCACTAAACTCAGTCGAAGTTTGGTCAAGTCCTTCGCAGGAGAAAGCATCAGCGTTGCAGGACAGATTCATTGGGACCTCTGCTTCATTTATGAAGCGAACCTCTCCGAAGATCCGAAGCTCCAACCATGGTTCGCAGATCTGAGATACGTATCATTGAAAGCGGCATTAGAGCTCGACTTCGGTAGGAGTCATGATATGATCTTGGCATCTTTAGGCAATCCGGAAGTATGATAAGTCATTATGAATGATTCTCTCTGCTAGTCTAGTCCCCAGCTACTCTTCCGCGATGGGGTAACTCGAATGACAACCTGTTCTCCTGATGCCTTCTTCTTCCAGCCTCTTTGGTTCGCAATGACGGTCATAGCTTCGTCAAAGGCTCGACCGCCTTCTATCAACTCAGCCATTCCGCGTATAACCATTGCCCTTCGTGGTTTTTTAGATTCGTCCACTAGCAAACAGACCTTTTGGTTGTAGCGGATATTGCTGAGCTTGACTGTCCCGGGATCGGTTGTTAGGTAAAAATATTGATCATCGAGAGAGTAACCTATAGGTACGTTATGTGGTTGGCCATTGGGTGAGACAGAAGCAATACGACATATGCTGTGGGATCGGAGAAACTCCTTCTCCAGTTTAGTGAGCACAAAAATAGTCTTTCAGTGGACTTCATATATTCTTCGGCCATCATCAGCATATTGCACTTCTCCATTGAGTAGTAGGTTTTCACCAATTGTTCGCGGTTCCTAGAAAAAAGGAGTATCGGTGGACAATATTATCCAAAAGTCGTTTCTTGGAAAAGTAACAGGATCTTAACTGCGACGCTTAAGCATCTTGCTGACTTCATCAAGAAGTCGTGAAGCGATGACCTTCTTAGTAGTCAGACGGATCCTTGAAACGTTACCAGCGGCTCTTACTAGCAGTACTGTACTCGTTTCTGAACCAAAGCCGGAATCTTTTCTGCCAATGTCATTCGCGACTACTAGATCAGCGCCTGATTCACCGATAATAGTTCTAGCTCTCAATTCAAGATCCTTGTCATTTACTGAATATTCGGCCTTAAAGGCCACAAGGAGGCTCTTTGGAGAAGTTTTCCTTGCAACTGAAATTATCTTTGGGGTCGGAGTAAGTTCTAGAGTCAGGCTTTTGCGCCCGCGACTACTCAATTTTTCCCTCATAGGCCGCTGAGCTGAGAAGTCAGCGGGGGCGGCGGCTGCTATGATAACATCATGATATCTATTGCGAAGTGTTGTGTTAACGGCATCCATCATTTCTTCTGTGCTTTTCACCCGAACAACTTTTGCGGAATAATCTGGTTTCTCACTTCCAGGTCCATAAACAAGTGTTACTTCTGCCCCTCGATGCAAGGCTTCATTGGCTATTGCCATTCCCATCTTTCCGGAGGATGGGTTTGTAATAATACGAACAGGATCGATCTGCTCTATCGTCGGGCCCGCAGTCACTAACAAGTTAAGTCCTTCCATGCTTTTCGGAGAAAGGACTGAGATAACCTCGTCGACTATTTTCTGGATAGGAGCAAGTTTTGCCTTGTTCTCTGCCAAGACGGGATCAACAAAATGAACTCCAGTCTCTTTCAACTTCCTCACTGCATCCAAGACAAATGGATTCGAATACATTGGTTCGTGCATCCCTGGTGCTATGACTACGGGAATCTTGCAGCCGAGAGCAACAGAGGCGACTGCTGTAACAGGATTATCGTCTATCCCTGCAGCAATCTTGGATACAGTATTTGCGGTAGAAGGGGCAATCAAGACCAGATGTGCTGCTGTAGTGCTCTTGCCCGCAAGCTGAACATGTTCTATCTTGCCAGTCAATCCAGTCACGACGCGATTACCTGTTGCCCACTCCATTAGATTGGGGTGGATTATTCGTGTAGATGGACGTGTCATTACAACGAAGACATCTGCACCGTGGCGCATCAGCTCTCTTGCTAGGTCTGGGGCTTTGAATGCAGCAATGCTGCCCGTTATACAGAGAACAATTCGGAAGCTCCTTAACAGTTTGGTCTTACTTCCAGTGATATCCTTTCTGAGGTCGACCTCTGTTTCCTGCGTCAAGAGACTATCGCCATCCAATTGAGATATAGATCATACCTCCACTAATATTATGCGGTTCATATTCTACGGGCGTAGAAAAGATTGTTATTTTGTGATGGATCGTACCCTATAGCTACGATCTTTCCACATAATTGTTCCTCCTCTGGCCACCTTGTAGGCTGTGTAGAACACCGCTGAAAGAAATATTGTTGCCCCTATGGGAAGAAGAACAGAATTGAGGGGATTGATGCCTGTCCTTCTGGACACGAGGCCTGTTAGGATTGTCATGAGACACAGACTATAAAGAGCACCGGCTAGTCCCGCCGCGAAAATTCCTTCTCCTAATACCGAGGCTTGGATGAGATAGAAGGGTAGCAAAACCCAAGGAAGTAACCATAGGAACACACCGGCGACCCCAAATAGAATTCCTTCCATGATGTCTCGCCGTATAGATGAAGATAGGATACGTTGAAGACCCACCCATATAGACCAAAACTTGTTGGGCCATGTTGTCTGAATAATATCGAGTCCATCAACAATCCTAAGTGACAATCCGGCCCGTTTTACTAACTCTCCTAGTGCTCTATCTTCGACTACTTCGCCTCGAACGCTTGAATGTCCCCCTAACTTAAGATAGGTATCACGATTAACGAATATGAAGCTGCCGTACAGATATGCTCTTTGATCATTTTGTGAATTTACTAATTCAATCGGAAAGAAGAGTGATATCACTTGATCCAGTAGAGGTACGATTGTCTTAGAAATTCTACCGTTACAGTTGAATCGAGGTTTTGCCGAGATGAAGTCAATATTGCTTTCTGTAGCATAGGCTAGAGTTGATGAGACTGTAGTGGGCGCCAACTCAATATCGGCATCAGTGAAGAGGAGCCATTTGCCCTTCGCCAGCTTAGCTCCTCTATGGCAGGCATAGGTTCTCCCAACCCAATTATGAGGTCTGGACTTGATTCTCAAAAGTCTGAGATGAATGTCACCGTCTGTTAACCTCTTCTTGATCTGCTGTACCTTCATAGCAGTACCGTCATCGGATCCATCGTCTACGACGATCGTTTCCAATGGAGAATATTTTTGGCAAAGCACGGTTTGAAGCGTCTGAGTAATGCTATGAACTTCATTTCTGGCAGTTATTATGACAGAGATCAGCGGGCCTTTATCTCTCGGGACTGTGATGTTTAGAGGAGGTATTCGCCATTGCGATCTTACGACTCTAATTGATATTATTGTCCAGCTAAGAGAGACTAAAGTTAGAAGAAGTGCTAGCGTAGTAGCAAGAAGAAGAGGGGATGCCTGACTAAAAGGAAAGAATGACATCCTCTATTTTGATAGATAATTGTGGGAATCAGTATCGTCAACATCAGCTGAAAGTCTAGTCCTACATCGGCAGTTGACTCTAATTCTTTTAGATGCCAACACTAGCTAATCCTTTCTGTCACTATTTTGCTTGTTTTCAGGTTGAGCTAACCAAGTTCGTCAGGTGGAATAGGTCTGTATGGCTACATAAATTCCCTGAGCAATATCTCTGGATCTCTAGCAACCGGCTTTTGCTTAATCAGAGGTCCGTTCTTCAGGACAGCATCTTCAGCCTCGTAGGTTGGTCTCTCCGTCTGATAAAATATTCCGATTGGTATTTTCTGCCCCCATTCATATGATCGCTTGATGGCAGCTTCCATGCTATGTGTATCATGTCCTGTCTGGTCCAGCTTGGATATTCTTGGCCGGTAGAATTCGTAGGTGTTGATCTTGTTGTAGGTGACGCAGGGACTGAAGACATCCACGAGAGAAAAACCTGGATGTTTTATGGCACTGGCGATTACGTCGGCCATATGGATGGGATCACCAGAGAAGGCTCTTGAAACGAAGGTAGCTCCGGATACAAGTGCTAGAGCTATCGGATTTATGGGCATCTCGATTACTCCCTCGGGAGAAGACTTTGTCTTGAAGCCTTTCTCTGCTGTGGGAGCAACCTGTCCAGTAGTTAGGCCGTACACTCCATTGTCCATTACGATGTAGGTGATGTCTAGGTTTCTGCGCATGACATGAATGAAATGTCCAAGGCCTATTCCATATCCATCGCCATCACCACCTGTCACAACCACATTCAGATCTGAGTTTGCCAGTTTGGCGCCACTTGCTACAGGGATAGCCCTGCCGTGAAGACCATGGAAACCGTACGAATTGAAGAAGCCAGGGAGATTAGAAGAACACCCGATCCCTGACACTACCAGTATGTCTTTCGGATCAATATCGAGAATTCCTGCAGCTCGTTTCAACCCAGCGAGAACCCCGAAGTCGCCGCATCCCGGGCACCAGTCTGGCTTGGTTTCCGATTCATAGGTGGCGATTTCAGATGTGGCCAATTACTTGTTTCACCTTTGTTACTATCTCAGATGGGTAAATAGGCTCACCGTCATATTTTAACAATTTCTCCTTAATTCTTATTCCAGTTAGAGCGGCTAAGAGAAGTCCGAATTGGCCGCTATAATTGCCTTCGACCAGGAGAAGTTTCTTGCACTGGCTAAGAACCTGTTCACACTTCTCAGCAGGAAACGGCCAAAGGTACTTGAATTGTGCTGAATTAACCAATATGCCTTCTTGTTCTAGGGCTAGCACGGCGTCTTTGATAGGACCTTGGGTCGAGCCCCAACCTACTAGAGTCAGCTCTGCATCCTTTGCGCCCTCGAGACTCGGTGCTTTCATATCTTGCATGGCAATCTCCATTTTCTTCATTCGTTTCTCCATCATTCTAGCCCTGATCTCGACGTACTTGGGTATCCCACATAAGACATCACTTATGGAAACGCCATTTTCATCATGTTCATCCGTTGGCGCCACGAACATGTGATCGGGTTGACCTGGGATAGCCCGGGGGGAGATGCCACTTTCAGTAAACTGATACCGTTTGTAATCTCGCCCATCTCCGTTGCCATCGAAAAGCAGGCCGCGGTCTATTGGAACAGAGTCTAGATTTAGACTATCAACAGTTTCAAAGTGCTCAGATAGATACAGGTCTGAGGCTATGATGACAGGGCATTGGTATTTGTCCGCCAGGTTGAAGGCCTCATTAGCTGTGTAAAAACATTCTTCAACGGTTCTTGGTGCTAAAATGATCTTGGGATAGTCACTCTGTCCTGCGCCTAACATTTGAAGAAGGTCACCCTGTTCTGTCTTCGTAGGAAGGCCTGTGGCTGGGCCAGATCGTTGTGACTCAACGATAACTACTGGCGTTTCGGTCATCCCGGCCTGGCCAATTGCTTCTGACATAAGGGCAAAGCCGCCTCCTGATGTAGCACACATAGCCCTAGCACCCGCGTGGGCTGCTCCGATCGCCATGTTAACAACAGCGAGTTCGTCCTCTCCCTGTTTAACGAGAACGCTGTATTTCGTAGAATGAGCGGCCATCCAGTGAAGGATTGTTGATGCTGGAGTCATGGGGTATGCAGAGTAGAATTTGCAGCCTGCAGTAACAGCACCCAATGCTAATGCGTTGTTTCCTGTCATTAGCAGCTTCGGCGTAAATGTGTAATTCATCCTTTTTCCTAATGGCTGGAAGTTTTGTTGTGAATAATTGTAACCTTCTTGAGCAGCTTCAACATTGAATTTAAAAATGTCAGACTTTTTCTTACCAAAAATCGTTTCAATTACACTCACTAATGTATCAAGTTTCATTCCAAGAAGATGAGTTAAGGCACCGACGAGTATGGTATTTTGTATAGGAAGATTCCCGTACTTTCGGCCCATTTCCGTGGCGGGTATTCCTAATTGCTTTACATCTTGACGAACAAGATTCTCACCATTTTTGATCTTTTCGTTGTTGTATAGGATAACGCCACCAGGACTAATCTTCGAATAATGGATATCTGCTGTCTCAGAGCTCAGGACTAGTAGAAGATCAAGCCCGTCGCCTTGCGAATAGACCTTTTCTGGAGATCCCCTGATTTGAATCCAATTATGTCCACCACGAATCGCTGATTGATAGCTTGTATACGTGATGGTGTGGAGACCATGTCTACTGAAGAGCTTGGCAATGCTTTCACCGGTAGAAGCACCACCCTCTCCAGCGGCTCCTCCTACTCTTACTATAACTTCATTCTCTGTGGGCATTCTTTCTCAAATGGTCATCTACTCAAATAAGCAGTTATAAAACCTAGAGGTATACACTGAAAAAACTTCAATCTGGGATGTTTTTACAATATTGATAGGTTCAGCATCCACAAAGAATAATAGGAAATATTAGTGGACGGAAGTTTCACGCCTCGGTAGCTCAGCCTGGTGGAGCACAACATTCTTTGTTGCTCAATACCTTGGTAAGGTAGGGGTCGCGGGTTCAAACCCCGCCCGAGGCTTTTATGGTCAAAGCTTGATTTCGTTCTTTCTCAATCCGAAGTCTCTACTAGATCTGGCAGTCTATGGTTGATTATTGGACAGTAGTCGTCTTCTTGTTGTGCCATTGTGGGAAGCTTAATGTTTTTGCAATAGGCTTACACCAGATAAGAATTCTTTCAGGATGAGATTTGGAATGGTATGATCCAAATCATCCGGGATTAGCAGGTAGTTGTCTTCAAGAAATTGCAAGAGGGGTTCTTGGGATATTTTTTGGTGTTCAAAAGAGAAGTTTCCTGAATCACTCTTACTGAGAAGTTTTCGAACTTCATCAATTAGACTTCTCTCGATCTCTTCACTAAAGTAGGTACCGATTATAGATCCCAGGTTAGTCCTTTCGGTATCCGCAAAATGAACACTTGATGGTGAAACTGATTCTATTTCAGCTATGTGCAGCTCCCAACGTACCCCTACCGGCCTATCTTTCCTTGTACTAGGTGCGTAGTAAATTTGCAATCCTCCAAAGGCATATCCAGTTTGTTTGGCGGTTGGGACGAAATTCGGGTAGCAAGCTGAGTAGCCATTTTCTTCAAAGATGCTCGCAACCATATTTCCTTCTCTCTCTGAGGTATTCTTCTTTTTCGAGTATATCTTTGCTAGATGCATACATCACTCGTCCTCATATCGATGTTAAAAGCAATCGGCGGAAAAAAGAGTTTCCTTAACTTTTGTACTTCGTAGGTCGTAGATGTGACAAAATCCAAGACCTCCGCAATCTACCTGAGTTATCCCTTAGAAGCCTCATCAATAAGTTCAAAGCTTTTCTGACTGAGATGCCATCCAGAAGCTTCGCAGTCTTCTCTCACGTGCTCTGGGCTATTGGCCTTTGGAATGGCCACAACGTTCTCTCTACTGTTGATCCAGTTAAGAGAAACCTGAGCTGTGGTCTTTCCTTCAGTTCTTCGTACGCTCTCTAACACTGAAGATAGTCGTTTATTCCGAATGGAGGGATGGGCTAGAGACCCTCTGGCCAGAGGGCTGTATGCGACGATCGTTATGCTTTCCCGTTCACAGAATGGGATGAGCTCTGACTCGATCGATCGGTCTAACAGATGGTATTCAACCTGATTAGAGACCACCTCATAGCGCGAAAGTGCCTCTTGTGCTTCCTTGGTTTGCTGAACTGAGAAATTGCTTATCCCAATATGGGCTATCTTGCCCTCCTTAACGAGCTTCTCCATGGCTCGCATCGTCTCTCGTATCGGTACGTCGTTACTAGGCCAATGCAGTTGATAGAGATCAATGGTGGAAGTACCTAGTCTCCGCAGGCTGTTTTCAGCGGCCATAAGGAGGTCATCATACTTGAAATGGTTAGGTGATGCTTTGGTTGCTAGGAACACTTTCTGCCTTATTCCCGAGATTGCTTTTCCTACGACGTCTTCCGTGCCGTAGATTTCAGCCGTGTCGATGAAACTGGCTCCGATCTCGACCCCTCTCCTGAGAGTTTCAGGCTTGCCGGTGAATTCCCATGTGCCTAGACCTATCTCGGGAACCTTGACTCCGGTACGCCCCAGGGTCTTGAGCTGCATTTTCATGACCTCTATTTTGATGGGCAGTGAATATTTGTAGGTTTGTCTATAAGTACCAATGGAGATTGAACTAGCAAGGAATCAAATATGGAGATCGTCTTCCCTGAGTTGTCAGATCGGATGAGTCTCCACGGGAAGTAGATTAGGTTGAAACCTTTCGTACTGTTGGGTCATGTTTAGGTATTGTGGGCAGTTGGGAATCATAATCCTGAGAAGGTGTATTGAGTCCCAAGATCGGGATAATATCTGTCAGGTTCTTCTCTTTCACTATGTAATTTGCCTGATGTTCGACTATGGGTTGTGCGTTGAAAGCAATTTTTTTTCCTGCGATCTCAAAGAGATTCAGGTCATTAGCTCCGTCGACCACTGCGACAATGTTCTCCTTGGGTTCCTGTAGTGTAGCTAAGAGAGAAGTTAACGCTTCTGCTTTATTGGACTTTACGTGAAAGGATGTTCCATCAAGCTTTCCGTCCTTGAAGAAGAACTCGTTGGCTATAGCGTAGTCCAGACCCAGCTCATCTCGAACCCTGTCAGAGAGAAGTGAAAAACCTCCTGATACCGCGACTGTCTTCCAACCCTCATTCTTGAGGATTCGAAGTAACGCGCGGGCACCATTCATTAGCGGAAGACTATTCGCGACGTCGATACAGTCTTGTTGGAGGCAGCCACGGATTAGAGCTAGTCTTTGAAAAAGTCCATCTTCCCATATGATCTCACCCTTAATGCCTTTCATTGTAAGCTCATAGACCTCATTCTCTCTGTCCACCTTCTTAGCTAATTCTGGCAGAAGCTCGCCATCGACTAGTACGCCCTCAACATCGAAGATGACTAACAATTAATTATTCCAATATAACCTATTGGACTATATTACTATTACAGGATAAGAAGGATTACGAATTTCAATATGTCTGTGCCCAATATTTGATATGCACCTGCTTCACCTGAAGATCTTAAAGCTTCTTGGGAATCGAAATTGAGATGTAACCAAAACATCATTAAATACTGGCCTGTAACATTTTGGTACGGTTGACTGGTCTTTACAAAGGACTGGTAAGGCCACTGCTCTTTGGATTCCTATCTGCTGATATGGCTAATGAGTTAGGCCAGTTCGCGTTGAGGCACCCTATTTTTTGGAAGGGAATTCGTACCATTCCTGAGACTCAAGATGAACGACTCAATATAACAATCGGTGGAATTGCTCTGAAGAACCCTGTCGGAGCTGCTCCTGGGTTCGACAAACACTGCCAGATGATCGAATCCATGGCTAGAATGGGATTTGGATATACTATCCCAGGATCAATCACTCTGAACGTTAACCATAAGAATAATCCGAAACCCAGGATACTTCGATATTCAGAACACGAATCTCTCGTCAACTGCGTTCAGATTCCTAGCAAGGGTGCATCATATACTGCAGAAAGACTAAGGCATTCTCAGTCTTTCAACATGCGTATCATACCTTGCATAGAGGATTTTACTCTGGAGGAATCTGTAAAGAGCTTTGAAATGCTTCAACCTTTGAGCGATGGCTTGGAGATTAGTCTAAGATGCCCAAACGAACCCAAAGATGGCTACAAATTCAACTTCATGGATCCACATAATTATGAGAAGTTACTAGACGCGGTGAATAAGCACAAGACCAATCCTATCTTCGTGAAGATGCGAAATTACATTTCAGAGAAAGAGCGAGAAAACCGATTGGAGCTGGTAAATATATCCATGAAGAATGGAGTTGATGCTATCACGATACCTGGCTCTCTTGTCGTGGAAGAACCAAGACTTTCAGCCAAGATTGGTAATCTCAGTGGACGGGCGATCTACCAGAAAACACTAGCAAATATTCGTGACATATATCAAGAGACAAAGGGAAAGATAGTCATCAAAGCACGCGGAGGAATTCACAATAGCATGGATGCTTTTGAAGCCTTCCGAGCAGGAGCATCGACAGTAGAATTGCATACAGGTCTGATTTATGAGGGGCCTAGCGTTGCAAGGAACATCTGTCGGGGACTCCTAAAACTGATGGACCTATGGGGTTTCAAGTCTATATCGGAGGTTATAGGTAGCGGCCGATATCCAAGAGCCATGGCAACTCGAGACGCTGTGGAAGAGACAACCAAACGCGTCTATCGTACTGTTGAGCCATCGATGTAACCGTTGTTACTTCTTGTAGCTACCAATCTCATAGCTTCTCAACAACTACGTCCTCTATTGAAGCAGGGTTTGCCATGCTAAGGAGAAGATCTTTCTCGAGCTCGATTTTTCCCAATACAACGTCTACGCTTACGGTGATAAGACGCGGGGTTGGTTCATAAATTCAACAGCGTACGACTGGTGGACCTTGAATCCTCTGCCTCTATTGGATTCTTGGAGAATTAATGACTTCAGACTCACGCCGTATCCTGATTCGAGCATCATGCGCACCATCTTTTCACCTGTTCCCTCAACAACGGATAAACTGAAACCTTTGTCTATGCCCCCTAAGTTAGCCATTTACACCATCTCACCAGATCGGGAACTAGAACTTTTCAGCTAGGCTCATTCCAGAAGTGGTAAAGGCAAGAAGGACAAGCACGTGCGATCATCGACTCTCCTCATCGAAAGCGGGTGGAAACATCTTCCGATCAGTACTTCTTCTCTTGGAGCAGTCTGAGTATATCCTGTTGTGAGGCGGGCAATTTTGTAATCCTTACTCCTACGGCATGCGCTATTGCATTTGTTATGGCTGGAGCGGCGACCATGATCGATGTTTCACCAACACCTTTAGCACCAAAGGGACCATCCACAAGAGGAGTCTCGATCAGGATGGTGTCAATCCGTGGAGAGTCCATGGAACTGGGTAGCTTGTAATCTTTCAGGTCGGGGTTTGCGACCTTGCCCTCATCCAAGACCATTTCCTCTGAAAGCGCAGTACCTATCCCCATGACTAATCCTCCTTCTACCTGTCCAACTACAATGTCAGGATTCAATGCTCGGCCCACGTCAGCGCTGCAAACGACGCGCTGAACTTTGACTTGTCCGGTTTCAGTATTAATGGCTACTTCGGCAGCTGCAGCGGTGCCCGAATAGTAAGCTGTCCCTCGATCTTCTGTATACCGGCCGCTTTCACTATCCAGCTTGCCGTGTCGAAGAATGAACTCGCCTCTGGCTTCGAGCTGGCCAACCTTTGAAGCTATCTCTCCAAAACTAACTCCTTGACTTCGATTATCACTGACATTCACTCGGCCATCTTTAAGCTGAAGCGACTTTAGCTCGACATTAAGGATTCCCGCAGCAGATTCAAGGATCATCTTGGCTAACTTCTGAGCAGCGTTGCTGGTCGCGTTGCCAAGGTTATAGAGCTGTCTACTTCCGCCAGCTCCGACACTCTTCGGCGAATGGGAAGTATCGGCCTGTTGAAAAAAGACTTTGTTGACAGAAATCTTGAGATGTTCGGAAACGATCTGAGCTAATGCAGTCTGTGTTCCTTGTCCTAGCTCAATTAGGCCGGTTAGGATGTCTATGTGTCCATCTTCTCTTAATGTGGCTACTGCAGTATTCGGACTGTTTGAACCGGACCACTTGTGCCCTATGGCAAGGCCTCTCCCAATGCGCCATCTACCATTCACATGAGTGGATTTCCGAGCTTCGACATAAGGAGAAATCTCATTTAGGCATCGTCTAAGATGAAAGTCACGAACGATTTCACCAAGTCCATTGATATTTCCATTGTTTAGGAGATTCTTCAGCCGGATCTCCTCCTGAGTTATCCCTAGACGAAAAGCTATATCGTCCATCTGAGATTCTGTGACCCAGAATCCTTGGGGCCCTCCATTCCCACGAAAGGCTCCACCTGAGGGCTGATTTGTACAGACTCTGAAAGAATCAATCCAAAGATTTGGGATATTGTAGACTGTTGCAGCTGCAAGTACTGCATTTCGTGGTGAAAAGTCTCCGTGGAAGGCATAGGCTCCACCGTTGTAGATCGCGGTCATCTTGCGTGCTAATATGTGACCATCACGGTTCACCCCATCCTTGACGTGGAAGAGAGTAGGATGTCTGACAGTGGTGGCTCTAAGAACTTCCTCTCTGGTGAACGCGATCTTTACAGGATTGCCGCTCTTTCTAGCTAACGCCACACATATTGCTTCTAGGTGATTGACTGCGGACTTATTCCCAAAACCTCCACCAACGTAAGGAGGGACTATTACGCGAATCGTGGCGACGTCTAGGTCAAGAGCTTCCGCGATCTCTTGGCGTACCTTGTAGATGTTCTGAGCTGAGGTCCATACCGTAACAGTACCATCGGGTTCCGGGCAAGCCGCTGTAACATTGGGCTCAGTATGCCAAGTATGGGCCATCCCCGTCGTATAGGTATTTTCGACAATTAGGTCACATGTTTCAAAAGCCCTTTGAACGTCACCTAATCGGGTTTTCCAATAACTCGTGACATTGGGACGTTGAACATCAAGTTTGAGTGTGCTTGTGCTGCGATGATAGTTAGACAGATCTGGATGGAGCGTAATTGATGGGTTCTCCTTCATTGCCTCCTCGGGGTTTAGAAGTGCTGGCAATGGTTCATATTCAACCTCGATCAATTGAAGTACTTCTTCAGCCATTTCTGGACTCTCAGCGGCGACAGCTGCCACGGGCTCTCCTTCGTACAGTACTCTTTCCCTTGCAAGTGTGGGCGTATCTATTATCATGTCTCCATGCAGGACATTCGGAAGGTCCCTTGACGTTATGATGGTGTGTATGCCCTCTATAGCTTCAGCGTGGCTGGTGGAGATGTTCTTGATCCGGGCATGTGCATGAGGGCTTCGAAGTATTTTGCCATACAACATGTTTTCAAATTTCATGTCGTAGACAAAGGTAGCTTCTCCCGTAATTCTTTGCCTTGCGTCAGTCCTAATGACCGATCTGCCGATAGTGAAGGTATCTGAAGTGGCTTCGGTCATGGTTTGGTAGACCTTCTGATCGAATTAAAACACTTCCTCGCGAAAATATTGAATAGAACAACGAAAAAGATATCTTTCATTATTGCAGAGATCTTAATATCTTGATATTACCTCAATTCCTTTCCATGTGGTGGTAAAACTAAAAATTGGCTGAAGACACTGATATCTTGATAGTTGGGGCAGGAGCTGCTGGAGTAGCAGCTGCCATAGAAGCAGAACAAAGCGGTGCCAATGTGAAGTTAATTGATCAATTGCCATACCTGGGTGGAGCTGCACGAGTCTCGGGTGGTGGTTGTATCGCGGTTGGTACCCAACTGCAGGCTTCTATGGGGATACAAGATACTGTCGAGCAGGCAGTCAGTGACTGGCTAGGTTGTAATGGCGTGGATGATGAACCATGGGCAAGGTACTATCTCTCTCGCTCATTGAAAGAGGTGTACATGTGGGGAGAGGATAGAGGTGTTCTATGGGAAAAACTGAAGTCGCCTGAAGAGGGCAATAGCGTATCCAGACGTCATTATCCTTTCAATGCGGGAGAGGGGCTGATGGACTCGCTCATTGAAGGAGTAAAAGGGCGGATTAAGTGGATGACAGAAACCATGTGTCGAGGCCTAATCATGGATGATGGCAGAGTTGTCGGTATCAATACATCTAACTCTAGTGGAGAAGAAGAAATTCGCGCGAAGGCAGTCATCCTAACGACAGGAGGATTCTGCTCTAATCTTGATCTCATTCAGGAATACGCCCCACATCTACGCGAGTACAGAATCATGGAAGGTTCGGGAGAAGGGTCTAAGGGATTAGGACACGTGATGTTGAAGGAGATAGATGCAATATTCCCTCATCTGGGCGAGATGTGCCTTTATTGTTACGCAACGCCTGATTACCGTGATCCTACTGGTAAGAGGGGATTGGTCTTCAGGCAGATTCATGAGAACATCTGGATAAATGCCATGGGCAGGCGTTTTCATAACGAAGTCGAGTATGGTGCTGACAAAGGGACAAAAGCTTTCATGTCGCAAAATCCTCCAAAAGTCTGGTCCATCCTCGATGAAAGGATGGCAAGAAGAGCGGAAGTAGTTGATCCCTACTATCGAGAAGGAGGCAAGGTATTCGCGGAGCGGGTAAAGGAGCTATTCGATAATTCTCCACATATTATTAGAGCTCCTACCATCGAAGCTCTGGCTAAGAAGATCGAGGTTCCTCCCGACAATCTTTCAGAAACTGTGCGAGACTATAATAGCTACTTTGAAACCCAGCCTGCAGAAGATCTTGAGTTTGGGAAACCACTGGAGGGACTTCTACCACTAACTAGTCCTCCGTTCTATGCAATACATTTCCTATTACTCGCCAGGAAGAGCCTAGGTGGCGTGGGTACGAATTTCCACTGTCAGGTCATGCACAAGAACCAAAAACCCATACCAGGGCTGTACGCGGCAGGAGAAATAGCTTCGATCGGCGGTTGTCACCCAGGGTACTTGGGTCACATCTTGGGTCAATGCCTACTTAGTGGCCGAATGGCTGGCGCTTGGGCTAGCAATGAGGCGGGGTACGGCGAAGGTTTCAATCTATAGCGAAAGAAAACATCTCCGATCACCGATATCCAGATCACGCCATTGGGGGTTTCAGAAGATAGCATTTCAAGCTGGACTCAAGTACGTCTGCGATGTCCAGAATTAGCGACTCGTCGAAAGGCTTGCAGACGATCTGCACTCCGAAGGGCAGTCCTAATGGATTAATTCCACAAGGGACAGAGATGGCGGGAGTCCCAACGAGATTGAAGACGCTAGTGAATCTTGTGAGCAGTACGCGCGGATCTATAGTCGTACCATCTGAGTCTACTGGCTTCTCACCCACGTGAAAAGCAGCAATTGGGGTTGTCGGAAGGACTATTGCATCCACCTTCTTGAATAGTGACGTCAAATTCCTTTTTATCATCCTCCTGATTCTCTGGGCATTGACATATTCTGTGCCGATGAATAGCAAGCCCA
>DAEN01000015.1 GCA_002495315.1 Thaumarchaeota archaeon UBA141 | reverse complement strand
GAATATGCAAATGAGCGAGTGAGATTCCTCGATTACGCCAAGGATGCTGGGAGGGGATCTGAGCATTTCGATTTCGGCACGATGACTAGAGTCAGCATCGACTCTTCGAAAGAAGATGCCATCCGAAACTTGAGCTACGTTACATCAGGACACAAAGCTACTGCTCACCTGGGTGCTGCAAGGGCACAGTATCGTGATGACCAGACAGCCCTTCAGAAAATGAACCTGAAGGCAGCTGTGGGATCACCTTCAGAAGTCTTGAAAAGAATAGAAGACTTGGTGGAGGCTGGAGTGAACTTCTTTGATCTCTATTTCATGTATCCAGAATTGGGACTAATGCTTAAGCAAATGAAACTCTTTGCTAGAGAAGTTTTGCCTTCTTTTAATTGATGTAACTGACGTAAATTTCTTGATGATCCGCCGTTCTCAAAGAGGGCGAGCTTCTCCGAGGTACAGATAAGGGAACGTCTTTTGCGCTATTGGTTGGATGTACTTGCGGATTCCAAAGTGAGTCCTAAGCATCTGACTCGGTACTTCACCCGTGGCGAAATGTTGATGAACGGTCTGTGGTCCTTGTATGTGCAAAGCTGTACCTGGACTCCAGGGGAACTTTTCCTCATCGATGATGGTATATCCTTCTCCGTCGATTATGTATAGCATGGCTTCCATGTGTGCATGCTTCTGTCCTGCTACTTTTGGTCCGTCAACGAAGACATCCGTTATTTCTACTTCTTCTGCCACAAAGTCATCATAGGAACCCATCATCTTGATCATCTTCCCATGATTTCCTTTGTGCATTTCACTTGGATGTGATTCCCAAAAGGCATCTTGTACTCTCTCATCAACTTCTCCGCGTTGTACTATGGTGGCATCTTTCCTATTCAAGACTAGTCGTCTGCCTTGTTTGTCGTAGTCGTTAATCCGTGCGGGCTGATTAGTCGTCGAGTCAATTTCGCCGCAGTCTTCGAACTGCTGGAATTTAGCTACCAGACAAGAGAACTCTAGATGGGGTGCTAGTGCGGAGAAGTAATGAACAGGAGTATCTCCCTGATTGAAGTGTTGGTGGATTGCTCCGAATGGTATCCTTAGACACGCGCCATCTTCCCAATCAAAACGCTGTTCGTCGATAATGCTGAATCCTTTACCTTTCAAAATGTACATTGCTTCTTCTCCATGACTATGTTTTCCGGTCTTCCATCCCTCTGGAATTTCGCTTAACATAGTCAGCCCTCCGAGAGTCCTAAACCCAGTTTCTGGCGCTACTAACAACGCAGCTTTGAAATCTTGTCGAGTCCTGATCCATTGAAGTTCATTTGGGTAGATTGCTTTCTTGGCTCTGCGTTTCTCTTCTATGGCCTTGCCTTCGAGGGCGAACCAGTCCTCATAAAAATTTGACATATAACATGTCTTTCTTTAGTCCATTTCTTAAATCTTGCAGAGAATAATTGATTCTTTCGGTAATAACAATCGCGGCTGTTGCTAAGTACATGATAACTTTAGTATTTGAACTGCGTTAATGTGGTGGTCAACTGATAATGAATATTGGAATTTGGGGCAAGAATTGGGTTGGAGCTTCTGAAATGTCAGGAAGAAGTACAATTGTTGGTTAGGGCATCGAAGTTGTTTTAAAAGAACAATACAAAATGCGAGGTGCGGGATTTGAACCCGCGTTGCCAGCTTGGGAAGCTGAAGTCCTAGACCAGACTGGACGAACCCCGCGCTATTTGCGCTGGGTCTCTAATGCCTTCTTAACTTTTCAGTTGTCATTTTGGGAACCTCAAGATTAGTGCGGGAGTCTGGGCTAGAATGGTGGGGGTTGTACTGGCTAATTGAATGGCTATGTTCGTAATCTTCGCTAATGTTTCAACATGTATTCGGATGATTTTGGGATCAGTATAGGTTTGTGACAAAAGTGTGGCTATTTTATCGCGATCATGGTTAGTGTGGATCTGACTTTTGAGAGACGGCGTATCTTCCAAGTTACCACTTCTTTCAATTTTTCGGTGGAATCCATTTCTACAACTACCACTGTATCATAAACTCCGTAGACGCGATGAGCCTCTATTACTCCATCTATGGTCTTGATTTCCTGTAATACCTCTTCTTCGCTTCCGAGATCGACATTTAGTAGCACAAAAGCTCTGGGCATTCCGACCGCTACTCTATAGCATTGTGACAATATAATAATTTGGGATGAGGATCAAAGTAAAACATAGTAGCTTTGAAAATCAGGAATAGTATCGTTCATCAATCGTTAATTAGACTGCGTTTCTCAGCCATCTTACTGTGAAATTCGGAGTTCGACTCCCACAAGATGGTCCTTTTGCTTCCAAAAACAACTTAGAGACAGCCGCCAAGCGAGTTGAGTCACTTGGCTTTGATTCAATATGGGTACACGATAACATTCTCTGGAAGGCGGAAGACCGTTATCATGTTTCGGCAGGCACGAAGGAGAGCGTTGAACAATCAAATTCCAACCCTATATTCTATGAGGCCTTATTGTCATTAGCCCATGTGGCAGGAGTGACGGATAATATATTGCTAGGAAACGCCGCTATTGTTCTTCCACTTCGCAACCCCGTTATCCTAGGAAAGCAGCTTGCTACACTGTACGAACTCTCAGGAGGGCGACTAGTGACTGCGCTTTGCATTGGAGCTGAGATACCAAGCACAAGATCATCATTCAATGCCGTAGGCGTATCTTACAAAGATAGAGGAAAGATTACAGATGAATATCTTCAGGTCTTACGGTCAATTCTGAAAGGAGAAGAGACACATGTTACGGGTAAGTACGTCAATTTCAACGGGGAAGAATTCTTGAGGGATTTTAACCCAAAACCTATTGACTATCAGTTATGGTATGCTGCAAGGCCACGGGATTTCTCCCGTGTCGATGGACCTTCTTCACTCAGACGGGCAGTTCAATACTGCGATGGATGGTTGGCAGGGATGAATTATACGGTTTCGGCTTTTGAAGTTGCTCTTAAGAGACTGAGAGATTTAGCATCAACGCATAATCGAGACTTGTCACGCTTCACGATCGGTTTGGAAACGTTTGCTTGTCTTGAGGCGTCTGACGAAATCGCTAAAGCTGTAACACTCGAAACTCGTAGAGCAAGGCATATTGAAGATCTCTCTTGGACCTTCATAGGGAGCAATACTGAGGTCAATGCGCGTCTAGAGGCGTACAAGAAGATAGGTGTGGAGTTCTTTGAAATTAAACTCATGGCTCATAGCTTTGAAAAATATCTAGACGTGATGGACCGGTTTGCACGAGAGATTCTACCTTCGTGGATCTAGACGGTGGTCATAAAGAACCACAATCTGGGACTGGTACAGCGTTTCTGTTCGCTGATTGGAATTAACAATCTGCTGAATGACGTGAGAAATGCGTCCATCCACGCTTTTCCAAGGTCCAGCTTCTATCATGGGTGATTCTTCGGACTGTAGGACTTCCTTTGACAACTTTCCCAATGGGAATTAGATTGGAATCGAGTCGTTGGGCGATCTTTCTTGCTCGCTCCCAATTTTCTGGTGGGAGTGTTGCGACGATTTCATATTCTTCTCCTCCATGAAAAACTACTTCCTCTAAGCCAAGGCCGTACTTTTCAGCATAACTTCTAGTTTCTTCTGTTTCTGGTGGTCTAACTATATTTATCTCGACGTTGCTTCTTTCAGCTAGTTCCCAAAGCGACAGAGCTAGACCGTCGCTAGAATCCATTGAAGCATTCAAGAGCTTTGCCTTTGTCAGTGCCAAACCAAGAGCAAGTTGTGGCCGTGGGAGAAGAACTAGATTCTTACATTCTCTTTCAAAAGCTGTCAGCTTGGAATTCGTAACTGTCTTTGGGTTCTCCAGGAGAATATGGAGACCTAGCGATGTGTAACCAAAAGGCCCAGTAACAATTACTATATCTCCAGGTTTAGCTCCACTTCTGAGGATGGGACGTCGACCGAAGCCAAACATCGCACAATCTATTACGAGGTCATTAGACTCATTAGTGTCTCCTCCAATGATGGATAATCCAAATTCTTTAGCTGCGGCGCGGAATCCTTTGGCTAATTGAACAATATCATTCTTGTGTATGGGTCTCTTAAGCCCCAGAGATATCATCGCTGCAGTTGGTCTGATCCCCTTTGCTGCAAAATCGCTAACACACATAACTACGGTCTTGCGTGCAGCATGGAAAAGATTCATTCCCGGTGGCAGATCTGTTGACCCAACAAACATGTCAGTCTTCATCACGAGGCTCTTGTTGCCATAACTCATCATTGCTACGTCATCACCAATAGGAGCAAATGGCGGCTTTGGTTGACCCAGGACTCTGAGAATTATTCGAACTATTTCTGTTTCCTCTAGAATATCATCCACTTTTCAGAAATCACCATCCAGTCATCACGTCACAAATACAAAGGCCTGATCAGCTTATTATTTTCTAGGATTCGGTTACTATTTTGGCAGACAGTGTTAGCTATGAAATGGAATGAGGTTATATCCTTCCTCTAGGCCGCCTTGGTTTCTTGCTAAAGCTATTTCCCCAACTTGACTCGCGTATTGAGGACGGCCCTTTAATCACATTACGTATGGTTTAAGAATCGGATATCACAAGAGACTTCATTTCCAACCATGAAAGGGCTCTTGTTGGCAGGTGGTCGAGGCACAAGACTTCGTCCTCTGACATTTACCGGAAACAAACATATGCTTCCAATAGCCAATAGGCCGATGTTATTCTACGGACTAGATGACTTGAAGTCGGCGGGCATTGAAGAGGTGGGGATTATTCTGGGGCCAATTAGAGAAGGGGTTGTTGAAGCAGTAGGCGATGGGTCAAAGTTTGGGCTACGAGTTACCTACATAGATCAGATGGAACCTAAGGGTCTTGCTGATGCGGTCCGTGTTGCTAAAGATTTTCTTAACGATGAGAATTTTATCATGTATCTTGGGGATAATCTCTTGCGGGGAGGTGCTTGCCAGGTCGCAGCTGCCCTTGAAGGGGCTGATTGGGATTGCGTGATTGGTACTGCCCCAGTGAAGGAGCCGCAACGCTATGGGATTGTGGTCATGCGAGACGGAAAGATTGATCGTTTGGTCGAAAAACCCCAAGAACCTGCGGGTAACATGGCTCTTGTGGGCGTTTATGGCTTTACTCCTGCAATTTTTGAAGCAGTAGAGAAGATCCCACCATCACGTAGAGGAGAGCTAGAAATTACGGATGCGATACAATGGCTTTTAGATCGAGGTAAGAATATACATGTGATGCCTGTCGAGGGATGGTGGAAGGACACTGGGAGACCTGAAGACTTACTGGAAGCAAATCAGCTAGTTTTGGCTGATCTTGACCCAATTAGTGAAGGAAAGATTGAAGAAAACGCGAATGTAGTAGGTAGCGTTAGTACGGGCTCCGGGACAGTAATAATGACAGGAAGTCACATTCGTGGTCCATGCATAATTGGAACAAACAGTCAAGTCGGGCCAGGGGCTATTGTGGGACCATACACTTCAGTCGGAAATGGTGTCAAGATTATGCGAGGCGAGATCGAAAACAGCATCGTAATGGACGGAGTCGAGATTGATTGCGAGAAAAGGATCGTCAACAGCCTCATTGGACGAGGCACTCGTATAATATCGAATCAAACGAATCTGGAACACGGGCTCAAATTTGTAGTCGGTGAGAGCACTTTCCTCGAAGTTTGACAAAGGGGAATAGCTTAATCTGACTTGATTAACGAGGTTAGTCAGACTACTGTGTAGATCTTTTGTCTCGTGTCTCCCAATAGCTGTTTTCTTTGTATCAAACCACGCGTTAGCAAGATCGATATTGCTAGTCGTGTAGTTCTATCTGGAAGCATTGTCCTAGCAGCGAGGTCTTTCTGAGATAGCGATCCTTCGTACTCTAATGTTTTTAGAATTAGTTTCGCACTGGGAGGCATTTTCAAGAGGTCTTGGGAAAGCCGCACTTTGCGAGCCATTCGATCAACTGCCGAAGAGACTTCAGGTAACCGAACGATGAGTGCAGAATCTGGTGACTTGCTTGCGACAACGTTGTGAGAGACTCTTGACCGATATATCCCATCGATGATGACTTCGCATTCATAGCGACTGGTGATTTCAGTTATTTGGATTTTGGACTCCTGTGAGATTATGATTGGGCGCCTTGTAACATCTAACGAATTCACTGATATTACCGTAAATACTCCTGCTTTTGGCAAAACTATCGGTCCCCCTGCTGACATAGAGTAAGCCGTTGAGCCAATCGGTGTTGAAATTATCAATCCATCACTTTCATCGCGCCAGAGAACGTCGTTGTCCACTGAAAGCAGGTATTCAACTAGAGTTGCGCTCTTGTACGGAAAGACGGCCAATTCATTCGCGGCTTGAGGTAGTTCTTTTCCATCTACTATCATATTCAAAAGTGGGGCTTCTTCTACAGTGTATTCGGCCTGTTTTATCCGACGTAATGATTGTCGTAGGTCGCGGAGAGAAGCTTCAGTCAAGAAGCTTTTTTCATCGGTAGCATTGACACCAAGAATTGGAATACTTCGATCCTTCATTTGATGTATGGACTGTAGGACGTCACGGTCACCACCAAGGACTAGTAGCATGTCTGCATTGCTCGGAAAATCTGAATCCAGCTTCTGTACTAGACTTCGTTCTATTCCTAGCTCATCCAGAGTTCCTGTGAGGTCTGCTAGGCTTTTTTGGGATCTTATTTCAGCTTTTACTAGAACCCTCATTTACCTCTAGAATACTTCTCTTTCAGTTCATATATCATGTTTCTGTTCTATTGTCCTCTTATGTAGGGGATATCATTCATCCGGGCATGGTTTTACCTCGTTCTCAATGAACTTGGAAATCTATGTTGTATTATGTCGTGAAAATTCTAGATAATACTTTCAAAGCCACCTCCCCAAAGCTCATTATAGCACAAGTACCTGAATACTCTTAGGCTAATTTTGTCGTCGGCACAGATCGCTGCTAGGTTCGTTAAGCAGTTAGAACCTGATGACATATCTGTGCTTAGAAGCTTGCAACATTCTCTCCTCTCTCACGAAACGGCTCCTTTGCCTGTGATATCTCGCATGACTGGCCTTCATCGAGACCAAACATTATACCGCCTAGATCGACTCTACGAACTCGGTCTTGTCAATAGGCAACGCGATGGCTATGTTGTTGTAACTAGAGGATTGGATGCAATAGCTCTGCATGCGATGGTAGCTCGAGGCCTGATAAGCGGTCTAGGTAGCTCACTAGGAGTGGGGAAAGAGTCAGACGTGTATGAAGCCTTTGAAAATTCGTCGATTTATGCCATCAAATTTTTCAGGATAGGACGGACAAGCTTCCGGGCTGTTCGTCGTAGTAGATCCTATGGAGTAGGGAATCTTAGGTACTTGGCGATCAATGTCAGAGCAGCAGCGAAGGAATACAAAGCCTTGGAAAAACTTTACCAGTGTGGAGTGGCAGTTCCGAAGCCTATCGCGAGGGAGAGTCATGCTATACTAATGGCGAAGATCATAGGCCAACGTCTATCTGATCTTCGTAAACTTGCGAAACCTAATCATGTGATTTCGGATCTGTTAATGAATATCAGAAAGGCATACCTCCAAACAGGCCTGATCAGTGGGGATCTTAGCGAATTTAACGTGCTTTCAGATGGTGTGTCATCGTGGATAATTGATTGGCCTCAATTAGTTGGACTGACACACCCTAATGCGTCGACTTTTCTGGAGAAAGATATTGGGAATATCTTGAAGTTCTTTAGACGTAGATTCGGACTTGATTACGACCAGGATGCAGCGGAGCAGTATGTTAAAGGAATGAGAAAATCACTGTCTAGAAAAGCTTCACTGAGCCACTGAGAATCCTGGGGGTAATGTCCTGTATGTGGTCAAACTCTTCATTGATGATGCCCATGATTTCTCCATTTACTGAGCTCAAGCTGGCCCCTGACTCGAGATGCACTGCAGCGCTGGCTATCCTGGGCTGATCTAAAGGCGAACCTATTCGGCTGAGAATTCTAACGTATACTCCTTCTACTCCTTTCACCTGTTTGACGATCTTGTCCGCAGCATCTTGCGCTAGAACATTGAAGATCTTGCCGGTATGGTTCACAGGATTTTTTCCGGCTGCGGCTTCCATTGAGTACTGTCGCATGGGGTTTATCAATCCACATGGTCTATTTCCTCGTCCTGTGTTTCCATCATCTCCAGACTCTGCCGACGTTCCAGTCACCGTGATGTAATAGTCGCCACGTTTGCTTTCATAGTTTTTGATGTCACCAGAGTTCAATTGTACATCCACCGAGAGTCCAGTCACTTTCGATGCAAGATCAGCTATTAGGTTCTTCGCTTCGTCTACCACGCTCACATAATGACTTGCGTCTCGTACTAGTGTGCTTATCATGGCTGCACTAATAGTTAGGCTGACCTCTTTACCACGGCGCAAGCCCATTACTTTGATGTCTTCACCTACCTCTGGTAGTTGTTGTTTCACTTTCTCAGAATTCAACAACTGCTCACTCTCCAAGACAAGTTGTTCTGTAGGTGTAAAAGGAGCAAAAGCTACGCCCACTGAAGTATCGTTACAGAGTGGCGCGCTTCCCTTGCGATCAAACACCGAAACGAGGTCTCCCGATCCCTGCTTTATCTTGTAATCTACTATCACGTGCTTCTCTGTGTCAAGGTAACGCAGGGAGGATTTCAGATAGTCCTTAATCGCGGATATTGCTATCGCACCAACGGGTATGGGTTGGACGTCTCCACCCTGACTTGCAAAACAGACAGCTCTTCCTGCTACGATAACATAGATCGGTTCTACAACATCTCCACCTCCAAATTGTGGATTTGATCGCCCACCTACCAGAAGGCCTTTGTCGACGTTGTGGTGAAGGATGGTATTGTATTCTTTCTGGTAATGCTCGCACAACGATCTAGAAACAGCCTCACAAGCACCATCTATCAGGCTGTCGGGATGTCCTTTTCCTTTCCTCTCTATTATCTCTACTTCTGCACTTGCAGTGGTTTCCCCAGTGAGCTGTTCTACATGCAATAAACGTTCGGCCATAGGTTTCTCTTCCTCTGTCAGAAGTCCTTATCGATTTTTATGTAAAGAACATTATTCCCCCTGATGACTACTTTCCCGAAATTGGAGTGAAGTGATCCAGAAAGGTACTCTTCAGCATCTAGAAGCAGGACGTTCATATATGGATCTATATTGGACATTCTACCCCGATACTCATATTCGCTCTTGAGTCGGACAGAGACTTTCTTATTCACTGCTTTCTGGAGGACTGCTAATGGCTTCTTTGGGGACTGAGACAAGGACGTTCTTACCGTTCTTAATCTCTAAGACATATGAATGAATAAAAGCCTTCCCATGAGTTGAAAAATGAAGTCTATTGTGGGGACTTTCCTGATTTCCATCTCCCAGGGAGGAGGAAGGATGAATATATGGTAAAGTGGTTATGTGGCGATTTGTTGAACCTACTAGAATGCGTGAAACTGCAATTTGACAGAGCGACTCTAGCTCCCTTTAGGCAAGAACAGGGCGAGTGATGCGTGGAAAAGTAGAAATGCAATTAACGCTATTCAAATACAGATAGTAGTCTGCGTCAGGAACATTCGCGGAAGATTATTGGATTGGATTTCACACCGGTTGAACGGGCGAAATTGGAGAAGGCCCAAATACATAATTGGTTTGATGTAAGTGGCGCCACATCTAGTAGTATAATCCGCGCTGGGTTTTCAGAACTTGAAGCCAGAGATTTACTTGATAGGTCTTCTCAACTATTTCCATCAGCTATTCGGGGCCAGAAAGTCTTAGGAATGACTTCGCAGGTCCTAACGACTTCTTTACGACGTTTGGACTCTTTACTTGGTGGGGGTATATGGTGTGGTGCCGTTACAGACTTTTATGGCGAAGCCAGTTCTGGAAAAACCCAAATTTGTTTCCAACTCTGTGTCAACGCAGTTCAGGCTGGATGGACTGTCTTATTCGTTGATTGCTTGGGAACTTTTCGACCCGAAAGAATTAGGGAGATGAGTATCGCCCAAAAACTTGATCCTTCCAAAGCTCTTTCCAGGATCAACGTCCTTCGAGTGCATAGTAGTCACGACCAGATAGAATGCGTGAGGGATCTAGTTCGCCGAAAAAGAGACTATGAAAAGACCATTCTCATAGTGGATGGTCTGGCGGACCATTTCTTGACAGAATATGGAACTCAGGGGCTTATTCCGCGCCAATCTTCATTATACCGTCACTTGATTGACTTGTCTAGACTTGCTCTCAATTCTGAACTAGCTGTGGTTGTAACAAATGGTGTTCGCTCACGTCTGGATGCCACTGAACAATTTGTTGAGGCTGGCGGTAATGCAACAACACACGTGATCCATTGCCGAATGATGCTTTCTCGAGAATCTGCGAGGTTTACAGCCCGGATACTTCAGCCCAATTTATTTTCACCCAAGCTATATTTTACTGTCACTGCGGATGGTATAATTGATGCAACAGAATAGCGTCACTGATGCCAGTCAGGCCCGAGCTAACTCTGTCATAAATGAATGCGTGAAGCTCATCATAGCGGAACGCCCGGCGGAAGTAAGGAAGATCTTACGGTCAATCACACAGAGTTCTGTGGACGGTTGGTTATTGGGGCGATATTTGGCGGTTGAAGGAATTGCTCAGGGAGTTGGGATTAAACAGACACACTGTGGTTCTATTCCAAATGCTGATACCTTTGCAATGTTGGACCAGAATCAAAAGCGACGTCTGGGTACGATCTGGGCCGATGAGTTTGACAGAGGCTATTGGGAGACTTGGGTGGATCTCTTTCCCAAGATTAAGGCTCACGCATCACGGGATCAGGGAGGGCGAGATCAGGGAGGGGAGGTTTAGCCATGTATTGTAGATTATCCACGAAAAAAGGAAGAGCATAATATAACTGCCAATTCCATTAATTGCTAGCTTTTTCATCTCTTGCGGTGGAACGTTGACATAGATAACTCTCCTGGCAATATAATATGATGCGAAATAGAGGGCTACTGCTAACATTATGGCCCGTCCGGGGTAAGTCTCCAAGAATCCAAGATATCCAGACAGAAATCCGGCCGTTGCCCCTAGAAAGGCCCTAAGCCAGTATATCTGATCTATCTCTCTCATTATGACAATATCACTTTTCAAGAAGCCTGAGAAAGGCTGCTATGCATAGGTGCGAAACCTCTGGATATTGCAGGAATAGAATTGACCGGCATAGTTCAGATGCTCAACCGAGCATTAGTCGGAAGTTATGTTAATAATGTTTATTCTGTTGATGAGAATACTATTCTCTTCAAGCTTCGTAACCCGCCAGAGCCCGAGCACCGACTTCTTCTGAGCAACGGAAATGGCATCTCTTTGACCAGGTATGATCTTCATGAGAGCAATTCCACCACTTTTGTCCATGCCCTTCGCAGACACCTTCTTCGCGCAAAGATAGTTAGCGTCGAACAGCCGGGGACAGAACGTGTCGTTGCTTTGAACCTGTCTCAGCATGAATCAGGATATCGTTTGATCGCTGAGTTTTTTGGCGGTGGCAATATTATCCTTGTAGATGCGAATGAGAAGATAATAGTTCTGTTAAAAAAATTGGTCATGAGACATCGGACTTTGAGGATTGGTGGACAGTATCAACTACCACCATCACGCGGTTCTAATCCTCATCTCTCTAACTCACTTCCTTCCATGACCAATTCAGACCTCACTCTAGGACGGTGGTTGGGGAGGACTTTTTCATTTCCTCACAAATATGTACTCGAAATTCTTACTAGGGCAGAACTCGAAGAAGAATTGCCATGCGCCCAAATTAATGAAAAGATGACACTGAAATTGAATTCTGCATTTCAATGGGTAATGGATGCGTCTACGCAAGCAGCTGAACCTACTCTCGTGTTCGCAGATGGATCGTTGATTGATATTTGGCCATTCAAACCGCTATCTATCGACGAAACTCTGACAAAGAAAGCTGATGGGATTCTTGAGGCTGTAGATGAGCTCCTCACACATGACGTCCTTGTGGGACGCAAAACAGGACGGAATGAAGCAAAAGAGAAAAAATTAGGCGAATTGGACAAAGCTCTTGGGGAACAAACTGATACTGAGAAGAAACTGGCCACCCAGGCCGAGGAACTGCGTAATGCTGCTAGAAAGCTAACTGAATGTGCCACAACTAATCCAGATCCTCGTGTGGAAATGGTGATGACATTAATCGAGGAAATACTTCCGGTGACAATTAATCAAGCAAAACGTTCTTTGGAAATAGAAATTGGAATCGATCCTATCGACGCTTCTATAGACGCACCAATAATGACACTTGTATCGCGACTCTTTGGGGGCGCAAAGATGATTGATAAGAAGATAGTCGCGATCGGAATTGCAAAGGAGAAACTCCAGCTTCAAAGAGATGAGGTCCAGAACGGCATCCTCAGAGATGATTCCCGCCAAGTCATCCCATCAAAGGTGAGGGCAAAGAAGTGGTTTGAACGCTATCGTTGGTTTAAGACTTCGGAAGAACTTCTTGCTATAGGGGGCAGAGATGCAAATTCTAACACTACTTTGCTTTCAAGATACGTTGCAGATGATGACATTGTGTTTCACGCGGACATACAAGGCTCTCCTTTTTATGTTCTCAAAGGAGGCAAACATGCCGGAGAGAATAGTATCTTGGAGACTGCACAGGCTACAGTCTCTTTTAGTAGCGTCTGGAAGTCGGGTCTCGGTGGAGCGAATGCTTACTGGGTGGAACCCTGGCAGCTAAGCAAAACTCCTCCATCTGGTCTTTATCTCCCACGTGGAAGCTTCATAGTGAGTGGGAAAAAGAACTACTTGAAGGGAATCGCGGTTGAAACGGGAGTCGGCTTAGTCACCATTGACGACGAGGTGGTAATGACGGGAGGGCCAGTGCCTTCAGTGATGAAAAGTTGCATGGCATATGTTGTACTAATCCCCGGAAATGAGAAATCATCTGATGTAGCCAAGAGGATCAAGACTGAACTAGTAAGACTGGCACCATCAAAGCTTGTACCTACACTGAAACGACTTCCTCTAGACGAAATCATCCTAGTTATGCCACCCGGTGGAGTGAAGATCGTTTCATCAGGTCGCGGTGCCGCTCCTGCACCCACATCAGATGAGCCGATAGGTGCGATTGAAAAAGATCCTGATCATCTTGGACAAGGCTAGGAACTCTGTTATTGAATATACAAACAAGGCTTATGTCTTCGAATAACTACTAGGCAAACATATGAACAAAGCTGGTTCAGAATCTCCTGATGACTATGTGAATATGACAGTCGCGGAGGTTGGTTTCACTGACCAGGTGGGATTGGAAGGGTTCTTGTTACTGTCATCACATGACGGCCGAAAGTTCCCAATTAGAGCCTTTTCAGGAGAGGTAGCTAAACACATGGATCGATTCAGGAAGGGAGATCGCTCCTCTATTCCGACTATTTACAACTTAGTTGAGGAACTAGCTGACATGAACTCCATCTTCCTAATGGCAATTGATATTTATCAAACAGGGGATGTGCTACGGGCAAATCTGCATTTCCAAGGAAGAAACGGAGACTTTGTCCTCAAGCATTATCGAGCCTCTGACTGTATTGCACTAGCGACATTCTATGGTGCACCCATTCGGATCCCGAACAAGATGTTGGCCTGGGAATCGAGCAAATAGCATGACTTTCCTATGCAATACATCTGGTCTATTTGAGCGATAGAAGGTTGAGTCCAGTCTGGGGATCAAATGTTCTGCCGATGACGACTCCGTCAACCTCCTCTAGATGGAGTTCGCAAGCAAAGATCACTGCTCCTTTCATCAAGTGTCCGCCATAAGCTTTACCTGCACTATCTGAAAACACGACATGTGCATGTACAAACGACTGTCCTTCTAACACTGATACATTCCCGATACACGCTGCTATCTCCATTCTGCGATTCATTGTATGTGGGATGTATTTCTTCTTCACCTGATCATAATAATAAAATGCTGCTTTTTGTACAGCGCCAAGGGCAGTGAAATACCCTGAAGATATGTCAAGCTTTTTCGAGATTCCTGTAATGGAGTCCAAAAAGTCAGTGCCGTAATCCAGCTTTACGATAAAGGTTCTTCCTCTACCTACTTGAGCCCAGCTCATATCACTCCATTCCTACCATCCGGCCAGTAAATATGCTACACCCTTTAATGAAGTAGAATATTGAGAATGACTAACTTCGCATGTGGAATTGCTATCCGAGCCGGGTGGAATAGTTGGGAAACTTTACGTCGTTTGGCAAAATTCTCTGAATCACGCGGTTTTCATTCTCTATGGATGACGGAGGATATCTTCCGCGAAGAAGCACTCGCTTCACTGGGTGCACTAGCAGTGGCGACTAACAAGATCCGACTAGGAGTGGGAGTGCTGAACCCTTTTACCCGTGCGCCGCAGTTGTTAGGAATGGCAGCTGTAACATTATCACGCCTATCCGGCGGTCGATTCATCTTGGGATTAGGTCGCGGTGATGACGTAATTATTCAAAAACGTCTGGGTCTTCCATTCAAGAAGAGCTTTACACTACTCAGAGAGTGTTTGATGGTCGCAAAAGACTTACAGAATGAGAAATTGAACAAGCAGAGAAGGATTGGACGTGTATCTCAGATAGTCGACACTGATGATCTTGGAGTTGGCCATGTTCCTGTATGGATAGGAACTGGTGGAACTAATGGTGCCATATTCGCGGGCAAGTACTCAGACGGTCTGATCCTGAACGTCTACTCCTCTATTTCCTATGCTGCATATGTTAGAGATCAATTTCTAACTGCAGCTAAGGCAAAGGGTCGTCGAACTGCGGATTTGACTATGGCTGCTTTCCTCCCTGTGTTTCTTTCTCATAGTGACAATACCACTAACTATGCTACAATCAAGCGTAGCATAGCTGCCTGGCTTGGTAGATTTTCCTATGGAGAGGTGCTTCTTGAAAGATCAGGAGTTGATAAAACCATCTTCAGAAGAATCACCCACAACATTAAGCGAGGCCGATCAGATTTAGCCGTCGAATTCATCTCTAATGAGATAGTAAGATTGCTATGTGCAGTAGGTCCACGTCACGATATCGAAAGACGGATTGAGGATCTTAGAGTTGCAGGGGTAAATACAGTGGTTCTAGTACCGCGACTTCAAAGCTTCAGAGCTATTGCAAGAACTTTGTCCACTAAATAGGTCATTTATGGCTTCAAGAATCCTATTTCTCAGTCTTCGGCTTCCCAGATAGAGTAGCTTATTCCTCCGTCAATTGAGATTCTTCTAGCGTTTATCTGCAGGCGTATATCGTCTTTCTTTCGGACCAATATACTGGGCTACGGGTCGTATGAGTCGGTTGTCAGAGTATTGCTCTAAGATGTGTGCTGTCCATCCACCGATACGACTTAGGGCAAATATGGGGGTGAATAGTTCTTGCGATATTCCTAGATAGTGGTAAACCGACGCAGAATAAAGATCTACGTTTGGGTAGAGTCCTTTTTCCTTCTTTACTGCCTCTTCAACTCGACGCGTCGTTTCGTACCACCTAGTATCTCCTGATCTCTTTCCTAGCTCTTCTGAGAATTTTCTAAGAATTGCGGCGCGTGGGTCTTCGGTCCTATAGACTCGATGTCCGAAACCCATTATCTTTTTCTTCTCTTCCAACGCTTTTCTAACATAGCTTTCCGACCCTGAGGGATCCGGAATGTTGCGCAGCATTTTCATCACGCCGATATTAGCGCCTCCATGAAGAGGTCCCTTCAATGTTCCTACGGCTGAAGTTACAGCCGAGTGCATATCTGATAAAGTAGAGACTGTGGATCTAGCAACAAAGGTCGAGGCATTTAATTCGTGATCTGCGTGAAGAATCAAGCAGACATCAAATATTTCCTGGTCTCTCTCCGAGGGCTCTTTACCTGTCAACATATAGAGGAAATTACCTGCATGTTTCATATTGGGCGAAGGCTCGATTAGCTTTAGGCCTTTTCGAACCCTTTCATGTTGCGCAATTATAGTGGCAGCTTGGGAGACAAGTCTTGTTGCTTTTCTCAGGTTGGCTTCATATTCATTGTCTGTCGAATCTGCATCGTGGAGCTGGAGAGCAGAGACAGATGTCCTTAGTACGTCTGATGGCTCCGCATTCTTGGAAGAATGGATCAGCTGGTTTACGATTTCGGGAAGTTTCCTATTTGCCATGAGGCGGTTAGAGAACTCCTCCAGTTCATTGACCGTGGGCAGGTTGCCGAACCAAAGGAGATATACTGTCTCCTCGAAAGAGGAATATTCTGCAAGATCTTTGATATCATACCCTCTGTAGATTAGTCTGCCCTCTTTTCCATCTATGAAACAGATTGACGAACTCGCGGCTACGATGTCCTCTAAACCTTTTGTAGCTAACTTGTTGGTTGACATTTTTCCAATCGTATCTCTTATCGTCTGGATATCGTATTTAGCAAGCTTTGATGTAAGGAGAAACCTGTCGAAAATTGTTTTCTAAGCAGCATTTGTTGGACTAGCATCACAAGTCCAGGTAAAGAAACTTTTCTCTTCGGATAGATTCTGGGTCATCCCGAAAGGCCTTCAGAATTCATATCACCATGTTATATCATGAGTTGCAACGTTCATCCCATCTTTGAAGAAAACGAAAATGTACGAAGCTGTTAGCAGTGTTATCGTCCGAGGGGATAAGATCCTTCTTTTACATCGGTCGCAGAAAGTGCGAACAAACCAAGGCAAATGGTCTGTAGTTTCAGGAGAGCTAGAACAGGGACAGACTGTGATTGCTACTGCCCTTAATGAGATCAGGGAAGAAACAAAACTGCAGGAAGCTCAGGTCAATCTGCTCAGGACGGGTGATGGCATAATTGTCAAACCAAAACCTGACTCTGAGACTCTTGTTCATCTCCTCCTGTTCGAGTCGAGCTCATGGGCAGTAACCATAAACTGGGAGCATGACGAATCAAGATGGGTCAGTCTTGCTGAACTTGAAGACTTTGATTTGGTGCCTGAATTCGACTCCATGTTAGCTAGTCTGCAACTCTTCTAGGGAATGGTATCTCTGATATGAATGATATCCAGGAGTCCTTGACGGAGAAAACATGTAAACTTTACATCATAACATTGTATTATCTAAGAAGGAAAATCAAGGGAATGGCCCACTTGAATATGAGTTTGAAAGAGTCATAACCGTAGAATTTCGTAAGAATATGCTTCTGATTTCTCCAACACCCCAGTTCGAGATTTCTTCTACTCACTAAAAGGGGAATTCCCTCATAGTGGTGAGAAGGAGAGAACATATCGGACTAATGGCAGGACTTCTGTCAACGAATTTATACGTAATCTTCTTGAAGTTCACTATGGGCGTAACTCCTGGGATTAGTTTCAATATCCCGGTTCCTGCGCAAGTAGTATCTGACTATGTTGCAGAAGCGGAGAAACTCGGCTACAAAGGAATCGCATGGTTGTGTGATTCACAGTTGATCTGGCGTGACGTCTATGTTTCTTTGGCACTAGCTGGGGCGAAGACTAGCTCGATACTTCTAGGAACTGGAGTAACTAACCCAACTACGCGTGACGCTTCAGTTACGGCGTCGGCTATTGCTACCTTGGACGAGGCTACGGGGGGAAGGGCCATTCTGGGAATTGGCACTGGTGACAGTTCGGTTAATACTTTGGGTAAATCACCTTCATCGATAAATTCTCTACGAACCTGCATTGAACAAATCCGTATACTTCTGTCGGGAGGAATTGTTCGACAGGGAAAACACGAGATGAAGCTCATCTGGGTAAAACGACAAGTACCGATATACGTTGCTTCTACCGGTCCCAGATCTCTTGAGCTAGCTGGCGAGATTGGTGACGGGGCGCTGATTAATGTCGGCGCTGACGCCGGCCTAATCAATTGGGCTAAGGCACACATGCAGAAAGGAGCGAATAAGGGTCGGCGCTCCATTAGCGAGCTAGATATCTGGGCTAGAATCACATGCAGTATTTCTGACGATCCGGAGAAGGCTAGAAATGCGGTGAAGGGAGCAGCAGCGACGAAAGCTAATGGTCTAGCCCGATACGCGCAAGATGAATACTTCCGTAGTCACCTGTCACGAGATCTACTACGAGATATTGATCTACTCAAAGAAGGATACAACTACTTTGAGCATGAGAAGTTGGGGGCGCGTCATGCGGAGTTGGTGACAGATCGGATCATAGATGCCTTAGTTATTGCGGGGACCCCCGAGGACTGTATAAAGAGGATAAAATCCATTTCGAATGAAACTAATGTGACCAGACTCTCATTCGCGACATACGGATTTCCTGATATACCTGGCTTCTTGAAAAAGTTCGCTAGGGACGTAATTCCTGCTATAGCTGAATAGAAAATAGCAAACTAAGCTCGAATACCTTGGCTGCGTTTACTGTGGAGACTTCAAACCGAGGAAGCTTTAATTACGCTCTGGTCTGAATTTTTTAAACGAGATAAAAATGTCGCATTCTCACGAAATGAGCTTTGAACGAGACGCTGGTACTTCTGTTATCGATGTGAGCCCATCCGACATGCCAAAGGTGAACTTATTGCCACCTTTGCAGCCAACGCAGGACCTTCTTCTAAAGACGTGTAAATACCTCTTCTCTAAGGGAACCTTTGCAAAAAATGCACCATTCAAGGGCTTTCTTCTCCATGGACCAGTTGGAACGGGGAAGACAGAGATTGTCAGACAGGTAGTTCGAAGGCTTGGCGAAGAGCTTAATGACAAATGTACGGTTCGGTTTATCCCTGTCGATAGCTCCGTGATTGCCAGCCCAAAATGGGGGGAGTCTGAGAAGGCGTTCAACCGAATCTTTGGATATGTGGAAACTTTGCAAAATCGGTTCAAAGATCCAAAAGTAGTCCTGTTGTTTGATGATGTTGAATCATTAATGCTGAGTCGAGGAATGTCTGCCGCTAAAGAATGGCATTACTCTCTTAATTCTGTCTTCTTCCATAAAGTTGATTCCCAGAATCCTTCGGAGATCATAACATTTGCTACGACGAACCGGCTCGATCTTCTTGACTCCGCTATTAAGACTAGACTCTATGGGCTTTTCGTTCCCCGAGTCTCGATCGATCTCTTGGTTTCTGCAGCAAATGACCTGCTTGACACAATGCTCACGCCAGATCAGGTTAAAGAACGCGAAATCGTGATAGAAGAAGTTAGAAAGAAGCTAGATGAAATGGAGAATCCCACAATCCGTGACACAAGGCAACTCATTATCGTCACTATCATAGAAAAGGGAATTTGGTCAGCATAGCCAAGCTAAGCGCAAGTCGTAACTTTCTACAATAATCACAGGCCACTAGCTGTTAATGCCATGGACAAAGACGGACTATTTAGAAGGCCTTCCAGAGAAGCTGAGCTTAGGAATCTGGAATTTGCACGCGTGGAGATGGATTACGATATGATGACTGCCTCGAACGAAGAAGAGGTAGAATACATCAAGTACAAAAGGACCGAGCTCGATGAACGCATAGAACATCTGCGGCGTGAAATGAGCATCAAGGAGCCTAGTAATAGCTAGAACGCTCTATAGGTGCCTAATTTCTTATCCAGAACACCGCCAGTTTCATCAAGCCGTGGAGCCATTAATCATCCTGATTGGACAATAACTGACGCTTTCATCCAGGGATGTGGGGTGCATTGATAGGGGTAGTCGCCAGCTTTCGTGAAGATAAATACCCATTCGTCTTCAGGCTGAAGCCAATTCACGTCATATGCGGCTTTGTCGAACTTGGGATCGACTGTACCTGAGGGGTCATGACTTACAGTATGTGCTACCGTGTCTATGTTTCTCCAGACGACGCTGTTATTGAATCCCAAGAGCAGTAGAGGACTTTTTGGCACGTAGTTATCTTCTTGGTTTGGATCAAACGATCCATCCAATATGTTGATTGTTACATTCACTTGAGGCAATAGTTCTGGGGGGATGATGTTAGACTCTTTTTCCATCGCTATTACTGTGGGTAAGAACTGAAATTGGTAATACCCTAGACCAGCTGCAGTTACAACAACGATTGCGACAAAGAGAATTGCGCCAGTTCCACCCTGGGATTTGTCCAAGAGAGTTAGCCGTCCGTTCATTCTATACTGGCTATTGAATATCTCTATTTAGGACTTATCTTTATCCATTGGAAACAGACATGGGAAAGGAGTGAGCCATTGAAAAATCTGAAAAGATGTAGGTTTGATGAGGATCAAATATTGGTAAGTGTGAAGAATTCTAAAGGAGACAAATAGATTGTCTGATGACATCGACATTAAGCTGAAGCGATGGCTTCTTTTGCTCACGAACGTGATCGGATCTCGGGCCGCAGGTTCGCAACAAGACAAACAAGCATTACTCGTGATGAAGAATCACTTCGAAAAGCTTGGGTTGGAAACTACAATTGAAAACTTCATTTTCTGGGCTTATGTACCAAGAACTTGGTCACTCTCAGTAGACAATGAGACGATTCCTTGCCTTCCATGTGTATGTTCAAAGTCGACCGATGTTTCCCCAGTTCGCGGTTCCGTTGTTGATGTTGGTTATGGGAGTCTGGATGAGCTCACAGATGTCAAAGGAAAGGTTATCCTTGCAAGGATTGGTCGGGTACACGAATCATTCAAGGCCGAAGCTGCTGTGAAGAAGGGTGCAATAGGGATGTTGTTATTTAGTGAAGATGACCCCGACGGAATTTATACGGGCCGTGTTACCTATCCCATTGGCCCCCTTCCCTCTGTGTGTATCTCAAAAAATGATGGACTTCTCATTTCAAGTCTAAGTAAACGTAGGAGTGCAAAGGCGGAGATAACAATCGGGGCTGACACTAAGAGATCTGTCGGAAGAAACCTGATTGCTAAGCTTCCAGGTCAGGCTACTCTAACTGATGAATCAATTATGGTCACAGCGCACCGTGACAGTCGTCGTTTCTCTCCTGGTGCTAACGATAATGGTTCTGGTTGTGCTGTGATGATGGAGATGGCCAGATTGATGGTAGACAAGCAGAGGAAACGCTCTATTGTATTCTTCTCAACAGACGCTGAAGAATACGGTTGTCAGGGCTCAAGTCGTTTTGTCCAAAGACATTACCCGTACTTGACAAGAAGCTGCGTGGGTGCTCTTAATTTCGATTCCGTCGGACAGGGAAAACCACATCTTGTGGGTAGAGACCGCGAGGGCGCCTTGTCATCAGTATTGAACAAATATTGTGAGATCGCTGGAAAGAAAATGGGTGAAACAATAGGGCACAGAGATCATCCAGGAGGGAGTGATTGTGACTCCTTTGCAAGAACAGGCATCAATGCTTCATGGATTCGTTGCTGGCCTAGCTCATCATTCAACACAACCACTGATAGTTTTGAAAAGCTTGACTATGATGTGATGAGTCGGATCTGCAAGCTTGGAGAGCTAATTCTTGATCGACTCGCCAGTTCTTCTGGAAAAATCTGACGAACTATCGGGTAGGAATTTGATCTCTAGGTGCAGGCCTCTCGCCGTTTGGCCTGGAGATGGATTAAGCTGGTTTGAAGAGAGAAACAAAAGTTGATATTGCGCTGAAATCTTCTTGCCTGGACGTTTGGTTGATCAAGGAGGCCCGAATAGCGGGAAGACAGTTCTCGCTTTGGCCATTGTAAGTATTATAGTTTCATCTGCCTCGTTATCTCTCTTCTTTCAAGTTTCAGACACGACAGCCGAATATCTTGACGAAATTGACATTAAACTTAAGGGACTCCGGGACGAAATCTCTGCTTCAACTGCCCGTGACTCTGAAAAGATGGCAAATCTTGATACTGAACATGAATTGCAGAGAATTTCTATGCAAACTCAGCTCCAAAGCATCGCCGACGCTGTAAAAACGATCGATGATGATGTGACTTTGATGCAGGGGCGCCTACAGGAGGTCAAAGAAACGACTGACGGATTTCTTGCGAAGGAAGAACGGATCCTTGCTGCCAGTGCAGAAAATAATCTAATAGTTTATGGATCGCTTGATTCGACAGAGCTACTTTCTACAATATGGCCAAGATTTCAGGCACAGTTTCCTTGGGCTCAAGTGAGTTATACTGAAGGTTTCGGGCCACTTGTGGATCGTTTCGTTGAAGAAGCAAAGTCGGGAGAACCCACTGCTGATTTGATAATTGTCGAATTTAGCCTATACCATGTAGCACAGAGTGCTGGACTGGTAGCCACTTTCCTGGACAATAGAAGTGTCAAATTCTTACCAGAACAATTCAGACAATCTGACGGAAGCTGGTTTGGTGTGACTGCAGTTCCACTTGTTGTTATCTACAACAAACAGCTAGTAGGTTCAGAAGATATCCCAAAAAATTGGCTTGATTTGGGGAAGACCATATGGGCTGACTCGATAATTATACCTAGTATCAGTACTGTTGAGTCACAAATTGCTGAACTTGAACCGACCCTCGGAAAGAAGATATGGGCTGAATGGTTGGGACAATTGGCTACTAACAATATCCGAATTGTTGACAGTTCTGCGGAGGCTTATCATGAGGTTGCCGAGGGGCGTGCCAAAATCGCGATCGTTTTGCTTGACCCACTACTTCGCTACCGCGAAGAACCAGATGTAGGCATTGCCTGGGTCACTCCAGCTCCGATATCATTGATTGTATCTGCGATTAATTCTAACGCTGTTCATCCTAACCTTGCACGTATATTCCAAGAATGGATAACGAGTCCGGAGGGCCAGCTGGCTGTTGCTGCTACTGGCCGAACTCCTTTACTTCTCCAGCTGGACGCTCCAACGATCTTGCAGCAAACCGTTCCAAAGGATATAGACGTTATCTTCAACAGAAATCCAGATGCTTATGTTGATCCTGGGAAGTGGTTATTGATAATCGAAGACCTCCTTGACCCGGTAAAACCATAGTGTTGACAGCTACTCTCTATTGGCTGCCAGTCGTTGGGATCTAACTGGATCAGGGGCTCTACTAATCAAAAGAAGAACTATGAACAGGAATATGGCCGTTGCCTGGAAGACCAGGGGTTGGACTATTCCTCCCGGTGTCTTGGTCACGTCAATAAGGAGACCGGCAATAGCGGGTCCGATGAATAGGCCAAAGTCATTTCCTAGTCGGTAGAGACCCATGCCTGTTCCTCTCACATCGGGAGGGGTGACATCAATGAACCATGCTGATGTCGGACCACTAAGGCCGAGAGCGAGTCCGTAGAGTACCATGAATATGAGGAGAGTTTGTACTGTGGGTGCGAAGGGTATCAGGAGGATGACTGTGGCGGTAGCTAGTATTGACAACATGGCCATGGGCTTCCTGCCCACGCGGTCAGTGAGGGCGCCACTGGGTGCGGTTATTAGAAGGGATGCAAGGTTTACAGCAGAAAGTAGTATGCCAGCGTTCCATCTTGTGGCTCCAAGATTATCGAAGGCGAAAATAGGGATGGCGGTCTGAGTAATAGCTCCTCGAGTTAAGAATAGAGAGAGCGTTGCTAAGCCTACAAGCATGACTGCAGGATTGCGTATTAGCGTTATCATTTCCCTACCGGTTACGTGCTTTTCGCTTCTCTCGGTGCTTGTTTCTATCTCGGATGGAATTCTTAGAACGAAAGCTGTCCAAATTGCGGCTACTCCGACAACAACCGCGTAGAGATAAAATGGGGTTGACAGTCCAAAGGCCTCTGCCGTATATCCTCCAAACAATGGGCCGATCATTGTTCCGGCATCGATCATCGCAATGTAAAGTGCCAGAATTCGTCCGCGTTTCCGCAGAGTTGTTGCTTGACCCATGAGTGTCAAGGCACACACCACGTAAATGGAAGCCCCAGCACCTTCAATCATTCGAGCAATGAGTAGCGTCCAGTAATCTGTGGCTAGAGCCGCGAGAAGACTTGAAGCGGACACGATAGAAAGGCCCAGTATTAAGTATCGTTTTGGATGACGACGAAGAGCAAGACCTCCTGCCGGGATATCAAAAAGAAGTCTTGCCAAGCCATTAGCCGCTACTAGCCCGCCAATCATTACATCACTAGCGTCAAAAAGTCGGGCATAGAGAGGGAGAGTGGGGATTATGATGGTTCTTCCCATGAAGAGTAATGTTGAAACAACTCCAAGGGCAAGGATGAACCCTGTCCTACTTTCCATTAGATGTTGGATATGGCGCCTGTGGATGATATTTAAATCGAGAAATTATGTTGAGATTATTAGAGTTAGATTCTTTGAGGTAGGTATATTCGGAGTTCTACTTGAATCGTCATTCATCTAGATCTTCTTTAACCTGCCCTTGTTGGTGTCTAGACCATCCCAGAGTACTGTGTAATTTAGAGAGTCGAAGATCTGATAGGGATTTTGAAGGCCAAAAGAGTCAATGAGTGCTAGAGCATCGCTCAGTATGCCATCTTTGAGTCCATCTATTCTTTCGCGCAACGTTCTCAGAAGAGTCTTGGCAATATAATATTCGCCTACTCTTGAATATCCATCAAAGCTCAACTCACTTGTCGCTCTTGCGATAGCTTGGACGGAGATCTTGTATTCTTGCGCGATGTCTTCTATGGAAACTACATCACCGTTCAACTGGATTCCTAGCGCGCGGACTCGATTACTAT
>DAEN01000014.1 GCA_002495315.1 Thaumarchaeota archaeon UBA141 | reverse complement strand
TAGCCAAGCGAGGAAATCCATCCGATCCAAAGTCAGCAATGTCGCCAACTGTAGAAGTTTGTTTTGCAGTAACAACGTTTCTCAGAGTGAGCAACTCCTGCCAGTTCCACATTCTCTAGTTGGCATTTGACAGCTGAATCTTAACTTGGCTCATATATATGGAAAGCACAAGGGAAATATATTGTGAATGCACTACCATATGGTTATGCGCAGTCATGATGGATGGATCTTTTGATGATAGCCCAAGATGGTCCCGAGTCCAGAAAAATCCAATTTTCTGGAAAGTCTTCTTACATGCTATCGCTTCCCAAGACTTGGGTGAAGCAGATGAAGCTCCAGAGGGGGGATCAGGTTACTGTTTCACGACAAACTGACGCATCTCTGCTTGTAGTCGCGGGAAACAACTCTATCTTTCCTGGAAGGGGCGAGGCAGTCATCGAAGTCATGCCAAATGAAAGTGAGGGTTCCCTCCTTAGGAAAGTCATCTCACTCTATCTCTTGGGTTATGGTGTGATCCATGTTCGCGCCAGCAAAGGCAGGCTGATGTCAACTCAAAGACAGACGGTAAAAGAAACTGTTCGCAGACATCTAATAGGTACTGAGGTCATCGCAGACTCGACAGATGGGATAACAATCCAGATATTGCTAAGTTTCCCAGAACTCAGTGTTGAAAATGCGCTCAAGAGGATGTTCCTGATAGCAGTTTCCATGCACAAAGACGCTATTCAGGCACTAAACGAAATGGATGCTGACGTTGCGAACGGAGTTATCAAGACTGATGATGAAGTAGATAGATTCAGCCTCTATGTAATTCGACAGTTGAAGATGGCAGTACAGAATACTCGTGTTCTAAAAGAATCAGGTCTCACGACCCCAATAGATTGCCTCGGTTATCGCCTCATAGTCAAAAGTGTAGAACGAGTGGCAGACCACGCTAGCTTAATTGCCAAAGAAATACTCCTCATCAAGTCATCCCTCGACAAAGCAATTGTTGACAGAATTGTGGAATTGAGTAATTTCGCGCAAGGGATCTTTGAAGAATCAGGTTTTGCCTTGTTCAGACGAGACTATGCTGCTGCAGACAGAATAGTTGAGAAAGCTAAGCTAGCCACTACTATGCAAAGCGATATCCTGAGTACCATTGAGAAGTCCAAGCGAGTTCATTCTTATCACACCGTCCGACTCATAGTAGACGATACCATTAGAACAGTCGATTATGCAGGAGACATAGCAGAGGTTGTCCTGAATATGACAGCAGAACAAGCAGTGGTTAATGGTTAGCTAGTTGAATGACATGTTACAGCATCATGGCTGAACAGTTAGACATTATCTTGGTCGTCCGCTTAGTTACAAACTCTATTTATGACCACTAAGAATACTTAAATATACGAATTAGGTAAAAACTACTCACGTGTTGTAGAGTTGGGGATTACTCTAGAGGTAGGCGGTTATGTTCACTTCTCCCAACCTGATTCCAAATAGCGTTCGCATCTCTACCTATAATTTCACAATCACATTCGAGGCGTCTTCAAGAGAAGTCTCCATAGTGAGAATATTTGGGAGGGAAAACTAAAACATGGACAAGATCAGATTCGCAATACCCAAAGGGTCACTTGAAGTCGCAACTTTCGAGATATTAGAGAGAGCACTCTTCAAGATCTCGGGCCAAGATAGAACATATAGGCCGACAATAAATGACCCAGACATACTTCTGAAGGTCCTAAGACCCCAAGAAATACCGACTTTCGTTGCTGAAGGTTCACAGGATATCGGAATAACTGGAAAAGATTGGATACGAGAAACAAATGCTGACGTTGAGACACTCATAGATCTGGAATATGGTCACACAAACCTTGTTCTCGCAGTTCCCCAATCAGATAAAGCGAACTCACTGCGGGAGATACTTAGCAGTCTAAAGTACAGGAAGAAGCCGTTTCGAATCTCGACTGAGTATCTGAACATCACTCAGGGCATAATAATGGCAGATCCATCTTACCGCAAGATGTTTGGGACTGCCGAGCCGTTTGTTGTCACTCCTTGGTGGAAGAAGGGAAAGAACCAGGCCGTAAGCCTGTTCTTGTCATTCGGCGCTACAGAGGCCAAGCCCCCTGAGGATGCGGATGCGATACTCGATCTCACGGAAACTGGTACAACCATGGTACGCAACGGGTTGAAGATTGTTGAGACCTTTTCAGAATCTTCGGCGGTTCTCGTGGGGAATCGAAAATCACTAGCCAATGCCTCAAAACGGGAGAAGATATTCGATCTAATAGCTCTCTTGAGAGGCGTAGTAGACGGTAGAAAGAAGCTGCATGTATTTGTCAATGTTCGTAGCGACAAGCTCCAGAGATTGCTTCGCGTCCTACCGTCTCTAAAGAACCCAACCATTAGCAATCTAGCTGACAAGAACTGGTACTCGGTAAACACGATAATTGATCGTGAGAGTTTCGTACGCATCCTTCCCCAGTTAAGGCGACTTGCGCAAGGTCTGGTGGTACACGAACCACGACAGATCCTACCCTTGGAGGAGCTAGCAAGCAACCGAATGAAGGGGAAAAGACACTAGTATGAAAATTCAAAAGATCAATCTTGAAAATGGAGATTTTCAAAAAGTTACGGAACTGCTAAGGCGTAAAGAGAAAACCTATCCAAGTATCAGAGAAACCGTCGCCCAAATAGTCGAAGAGGTCAGAACTAGAGGTGACCAAGCCCTCCTGGAATACACTAGGCGTTTTGATAGCGCAGTCATCACTCGAGCAAAACTACGAGTAAAGCCGAAAGAAATGGAAGATGCATACAGGTCAATACCCAGAGATCGACGCGAAGCTTTAGTCTCTATGAAACGTCGAATCGAGTCGTTTGAGGAAAGACTCCTAAAGCAGAGAAGAAATTTCATTGTACACTCAGAGGGTCTTAAAATTGAGCGGGCCCTCAAGCCTATCGAAAGTGTCGGATGTTACGTCCCAGGCGGCACTGCTGCCTACCCGAGCTCCCTGCTCATGACCTGTGTTCCAGCAAGGGTCGCGGGTGTAGAACGTATAGTGATATGCTCTCCACCGCTGAAGAACGGATCAGTAAACTCCATGATTCTTGCGGCATCTCACCTTTGTGGCATCAAAGAATTCTATCGGATCGGAGGCGCCCAGGCTATCGCGGCCATGGCTCACGGAACGAGAATAATTAGACCAGTAAACAAGATTGTAGGCCCGGGAAATGTATACGTGCAAACTGCGAAAACTCTTCTCGCATCACGAGTAGCTCTAGACATGCCCGCCGGGCCTAGCGAACTAATAATTGTCGGAGATGAGAGAAGCAATCCCTCTTTAGTGGCCAGAGACATGATGAGCCAGGCAGAGCACGGAGATGATAGCTATTGCGGACTCATTACGCCATCTGAAACACTGGCTACAGAAGTCATAGATCGATTAGAACAGTTCATTCGCAATGCACCAAGAAAAGCATTCATCTTGCGCTCACTTCAGGGAAATGGATTCGTTGTCGTCACAAAGTCCATTGAAAGCTGCTGGGAGTTAGTCTCTAAACTAGCGCCAGAGCACGTTGAAGTGATGACGAAAAACCCTGAAGACGCTCCGAAGTTCATAAGAGCTGCTGGAACTATCCTGCTAGGACCGTATTCGCCAGCTGCATTGAGTGATTACTGTACCGGAACCAACCATGTTCTCCCTACGGGTGGTGGAGCCAAATCCTACTCCGGCCTCTCGTGTATGAGCTTCACTAACGAAGTGAATATAGTCAGGGCGGATCGCGGCTTTGTAAGCAGTATCATAAAGGAAATACAAGTAATGGCTGTCTCCGAAGGACTCGAAAACCACTTCCTCTCGGTTTCAGAAAGGCTTTCCAGGCGAAAGAATTGACGAGCCAGTGGGACGAGCCGTATACTTCACTCGATAACTCGGACAACACTATACTAGTAAATAGGAAATCTCCCGAGAGACTTCGTCTTGTTGATGCGATTATTTTCGACTGTGACGGTGTCTTGGTCGACGTAAGGAAGTCATATGATACGACCATTCAAGAAACTGTTGCAATCCTACTCTCTAGAACAGTGGGCGAAAAAATACTGGCTGAAGAAGTATCGAGAAAAGCTATCTATGCACTCCGAGCAACAGGGGGTTTCAACAATGATTGGGATACAGTCTACGCCCTCCTCCTCACGGCGCTAGGCACTCTCCCCTCGAAGTCCCTCGAAGCACTTGCAAACCGTTCCCAAGAAGAAGTACGGAACAGGCCTTTACCTGACTGTTTGGAGGAGCTGGATGCAACAGCATCTCTAATCAGAGCAAATGCACAAAACCCCAAAGAATCAATACGCCATCTAGAAACTAATATCCTGTCTCTTACTGCTACCATTGATTCTACAGGTACTTCAGCCGTAGAAAATGTTCTTGGGTCCCGTATAGGTGTAGACACAATTGTTGCTCTTAGGCAGCTCTTCAAGTATCCGGAAAAGGATCCTGGCAATAGCCTGATCCCCACCATATTTGACGAGATATATTATGGAGAAAAGCTACTGCAAGAAATTGTCGGACGACCTGCTCGACTGCACCAGACCAAAGGGCTCATTGAGCAAGAGTGCCTGATCCCTATGCCCACCACATTAAGTCGGTTGAAGTCCCTGATACCATCGGCTACATTTGGCCTCGTCACTGGGAGACCAGCTGCCGCAGCCAGGTTCAGATTGGGACCAATGATGGATTTCTTCGACCACAAGGTTTCGTTCTTCATCCCCGACGAGATCAATGCGGTAGCACAGAACCAGAAGCAAGATGCAATCAAGAGGTTTTCCAAGCCTTCAGCGTATCCACTGCTCAATGTATCGAAGGAGTTATTGGGAGCTCGACACATTCTATATGTAGGCGATTCGATGGAAGACTTGTTAATGTGTCAAAGAGCTTCTCTCGAAGATCCTCGATTCCTATTTGCGGGAGTGATGAGCTTTGACCCGGAGCTCCAACGGAACATGTTCATCCAACAAGGGGCAGATATTCTAATCAGGTCGATCAATGATCTTCCCACCGTGTTTGAAGAAGTGAGGAGATACAATTGAGACGCGGTGTCCTGAAACGCAAGACATCAGAGACGAAGGTAAGTGTGGAGCTAGACTTGGACGGAAAAGGTAATGCGGTCAACAACACTGGGATAGCATTCCTAGACCATCTCCTAGATACACTGGCACGTCATAGCAAGATGGATCTGCGTGTTGAGTCTAAGGGAGATCTCGACCATCATGTAACTGAGGACGTTGCTATTGCGTTAGGAGAATCTGTCAAACAGGCATTAGGTAGCCGAAATGGGATTACGAGGTTTGGCTCCGCTACGGTTCCTATGGACGAGGCACTAGCTCAATGCTCAATAGACTTGGTTCGCAGGCCCTTTGCAATAACTGATCTCCAGATCCGCCGCGAAATGCTAGAAGATATGGCAGGAGAAGATGTAGAGCATTTTCTAAGATCTCTCGCCGACTCTGCAGAAATATGCATTCACGTTAAGGTTCAGTATGGTGACAATGATCACCACAAAGCCGAGGCAGGATTCAAGGCAATGGCACTATCTCTCCGGCAGGCTTGGACTAGAGACGGAAAAGGAGCCCCATCAACAAAGGGTGTCCTCTGACGCCGGAAGTAGCTATTCTAGACTATGGCTCCGGCAACTTGTACAGTCTAAAGTGTGCTTTGGAACGACAAAAAGCTAAGGTCCGCATCGGCAAACTACTTCCGTCCCCAGAGAAGCTTGACGGCCTTGTCCTGCCGGGAGTGGGCAGCTTCGATGCGGGAGCTGCGTCTATCGCAAGAAATAGAGAATCCATTAACAGTCTCCGCGAGAGAGGTGTACCACTTCTGGGGATCTGCCTCGGGCTTCAGCTCTTCTTCCCCAAGAGCGAGGAAGGTACGAGTAAAGGAGCTGGGTTCTTCAATGGCAGCGTAAAACGTCTTGGCGGCCCCCTCAAAGTTCCTCATATGGGCTGGAATACGCTAAGAATAACCTCTGAATCACCTCTTCTTGAAGGTGTCTCAGACGGCGAATGGGTCTACTTCGTCCACTCTTATTATCCGGTACCCAGAGACCGCGGAATAATCACTGCAGAAGCTGATTACGGAGTTACCTTCCCGGCTGCAGTATCTGCAGGAAATATTTTTGGAACTCAGTTCCACCCGGAAAAGTCAGGAGTAACAGGAGCTAAGATCCTAGAACGGTACGTAGAGCTCTGCAGACGATGAACATGCCAGAACAGTTTGAAATTATTCCTGCCATTGACTTGATAGATGGGAAAGTGATCCGTCTACGTGAGGGTAATCTTTCGCATCTGACACATTACTCTGACGACGCAATAGCTACAGCAGAACGATGGAGACAGCAAGGAGCAGATTTGATTCATGTAGTTGATATCGATAGAGCCCTTGGGCGAGGAGAGAACCAACAGCTTATCAATGATCTTCTCCGCAAAGCATCGGCTTCATTCCAGATTGCTGGCGGAATAAGAACCAAGGAAATGGCTGAAGACCTTCTACAGAAAGGGGCAGAGCGGGTAGTTTTAGGTACCCTTGCATTTAGTAACCCCATTGTAATTTCTCAACTGGTAAAGGAATACGGAGAGGACAGAGTTCTTGTCGCTTTAGATTACAAGATGGGAAATGTCATGGTAGGAGGATGGCTCAAACGCACGAAGTTCAGAACCAAAGAAGCACTTGATCTCTTTATGGAGAGAGGAGTCAAACGCTTCCTGTTGACTTCCGTAGATCGTGACGGGTCGCTTTTGGGCCCGGATTTAGTAGGAATTCGAAGTCTTACTCGAAACAAGGACATGAAAGTTCTGGCCAGTGGAGGAATTCGTTCATCGTCAGATGTACTAGAGCTGAAGAGAGCGGAAGCTGGAGGCGTAGTTCTTGGTAAGTCCCTTTACGAGGGAAGGATTACGCTCCAAGAAGTAAGGAAAAAGATCCTTCATGGAGTGACTGAATAGTATGCCTTTGTCCAAACGCATAATCCCCTGCCTTGACGTTGACAAAGGACGCGTTGTTAAGGGCGTTCACTTTACTGGAATCGATGATGCTGGAGACCCTGTCGAGCTAGCGCGTCGATACTGCGATGAGGGAGCCGATGAACTTGTTTTTCTAGACATAACCGCATCAACTGAAGGAAGAAATATTCTCAGAGACATGGTTCGTCGAGTCGCTCGTACTCTCAACATTCCGTTCACTGTAGGCGGCGGAATCCGGACTTTGGATGATGCACGTCTGATCCTTTGTAGTGGTGCAGACAAGATATCTGTGAATACTGCAGCAGTTACAAAGCCATCTCTGATCTCCACACTAGCAGAAAGATTTGGACAACAATGCGTCGTTGTCGCCATAGATGCCAAAAGTCAAGGAGTAAGATCAGATTATTCAAGGGTTTCAGCTAGATCCAAGCCACAATCCGGGTACGAAGTCTTCACTTATGGCGGTCGGAAACCGACTGGCCTAGACGCCGTTTGGTGGGCCAAGAGGGTTGAAGAACTCGGAGCAGGGGAGATCTTGTTGACTTCCATAGATGCAGATGGCACCAAGGACGGGTACAATCTCGAGCTAACAAGAATTGTGTCGAAGAATTCAGGTCTGCCCGTAATAGCCAGTGGAGGGTGCGGGAGTTCAAGTGACATAGTCGACGTCTTCAGAAAGGGAATGGCTGATGCCGCGTTAGCTGCTTCTATCTTTCATTACAGAGAGCATACTATTCAAGAGGTCAAGGAGTTTCTCAGAGATCAGGGAATTGAGGTAAGGATTAGATGAATTCATTATCCATCAAGCAGATAGATTTCAAAAAGGGAAACGGCTTAGTCCCGGTTATAGCGCAAGACCACGCTACAGGCAAAGTACTGATGCTTGCTTACGCCAACAAGGAGGCAGTCACCGAAACGCTCAGAAGCGGATACGCGACTTACTGGAGCAGATCGCGGAACAGACTCTGGAAAAAGGGCGAGACATCTGGGAACCTTCAGCCCATAGTAAATGTCCTAGTTGATTGCGATGGCGATGGACTACTCTATGTTGTCAACCAGCAAGGAGTGGCGTGTCATACAGGCGCGAGTAGCTGTTTCTTCAGAGTCTTGAGTAAAACCGCTGAGAAGACTACCTCCCGCGCTCCCCAAAGATCTCGTACTGGAGGGAGAAAAGGTTCACAGAGCCTGTAGCTTGACGCTGATCGAATCCTCCCGTCTTGAGAGATCGTAACTCTGGGAGAAATAGTCCATCTCTGGAAACGCGTTTTACAATTGTCATGTTCCCCTTGTATAGTTCCACATCTATGGTTCCACTGACATGCTCCTGAGTAGCATCTATGAAAGCGTCTAGATCTTTCCGCAGAGGGTGAAGCCACATAGAATGATAGACTATATCAGCCCAGATCCGATCTACATCACGTTTCATGCGTAGTTCATCCTTAGTCATAGTCAGGAGCTCGAGATCCGCATGAGCTGTCATCAAGATTGAAGCAGCAGGTGCCTCGTATAGCTCCCGTGATTTTAACCCGACAATTCCATCTTCCAATATATCTATTCGTCCAACGCCATTTTCACCCCCAAGCTTGTTCAGATACAAGATCATATCTGCAACTCCAGTTACATCGTCAACTTTTACCGGGACACCTTTTTTGAAGTTGATAGAGATGCGTCTTGCTTTATTGGGAGCCTTTTCAGGAGAAGCAACCCACAGGTAGTCATCCGGATACTGTGTCTCAAGATCCTCCACTTGACCACTCCCCATAGAGTGAGACCACAAATTGACATCGCCCCCCAAGATCTTTGTCATCCAGCTTGGCTTCGGATCTATTCCATGTTTTTTCAGAACATCCTCCTCCATTGAGCGATTAAGATCCAACTCCCGCACTGGCGCGACTATCTTCGCTTTTGGAGCGTAATACCGGAATGCTGATTCCATTCGATATTGATCATTCCCTTTTCCTGTACACCCATGGGCAACTGCGTCGGCCCCCAATTCTTCGGCGAGCTGTGCTTGTTTAGAAGCTACCAATACTCGCGTC
>DAEN01000053.1:1147-38799 GCA_002495315.1 Thaumarchaeota archaeon UBA141 | reverse complement strand
AACCTCTAGAAATTCGGGTTTATTGATGGAAACAACTATGGAACTAGTAGTGTGCATGGATGACTAAATCCAATGGATGAACTATTTCCAGTACGTTTTGATACGGATATCTTGTTAACCCTGCATTTTTCCAGCAGCGTCTGCTATGGCCTTTACTATGTTCTGGTAGCCAGTACATCTACAGAGGTTACCTGATATCCCATATCTGATTTCTCCCTCTGTCGGATGTGGGTTGCGCTGAAGGAGGGCCAAAGAGGATAGAATGACTCCTGGCGTGCAGAAGCCACATTGCAGTCCGTGGTTATCCCAAAAGGCTTGTTGTATTGGATGGAGTTGTCCATCTTTTGCAAGGCCTTCTATCGTGAGTATGTCCGCGCCATCAGCCTGTACCGCGAACATTGTACAGGACTTGATATTCTTGCCATTGTATATTATAGTACAAGCTCCACAATTACTCGTATCGCACCCTATATGTGTGCCAGTTAATCCCAAAACTTCACGAATGAAATGGACTAGTAGTAATCTTGATACAACTTCCTCCTCTTGTTCCTTACCGTTTACCCGAATTTTGATTCGTTTCTTGAGTGTCATTATACTCATTTCACTTCCCTAGTGCATTTGACTTTGCCTTAGTCAAAGCTCTCTTTACAAATACTCGTACCATTTCTCTCTTGTACTCCTGTGAACCTCTAAGGTCTGAAGTCGGGTTTGCTTCAGTGCTTGCCTTGTCTGCAGCAATCTTGATGTGCTCATCATCTAGTTCCTGTCCAATCAGGGCCTTCTCTGCCAGTACTGCCTTAAGCGGAGTCGAGCCTACCGCTGTTAGTCCGATCCCAACAGACTTGCATATGTTATTGTCATCTAGGGTAAGCTGAGCGGCGACACCTACTATTGCAAAGTCTCCGACCTTGCGCTCCAGCTTCAGGTAGACACCTCCACTTCTTGGGGGTTGAAGGGGTAGACGAACCTCGGTCAGAAGTTCATCGTCTTCTAGCTTCGTAGTGAACAGATCCACAAAGAATTCTGTTGCTTTTATCGATCTCTTGCCGCCTGGTCCTACTATTATGAATTCTGCTTCTAGCGCTAACATTACCGCGCCGTAGTCGCCAGAAGGATCTGCATGGGCTAGAAGACCTGCCATTGTTCCGAGGTTTCGGACTTGTGGGTCTCCAATAACAAAAGCTGTTTCTGGGAGAATGGGAAGCTTCATCTTTAGTAGCTCCGAGGTTTCTACTGCAACGTGCCTGGTTAATCCTCCTATGAGTATGTGACCATCCTCCTCTTTGACGTAGCTCAACTCTGCGATATTGTTTATGTCGACGACGTATGCTGGCGATACCAAACGAAGTTTCATTAGCGGTATTAGACTATGACCTCCTGCAAGTATCTTGGCCTCTCCCTTGTGCTGTTGAAGGAAATTTATTGCGTCAGGGATGGAATTCGCAAATAGTGCTTCAAAAGTCCTCGGGATCATCGCAAGTATTTTTTTTCTCCGAAGTTTAAGCCATAAAAGCATTCTGTGCTACAATTTTCTATTAGTTTTCTTGTACTACGTGGTATTATGGTGTTGTCAGGAGATGCATGTGCAAGACGTTCTCGAAAGAGCATAAGTGAGTCACAGGAAAACTAGGCGTTCTAGTAAGATCACGGAATATGGAATTACACAATCAATTGCTTAGAGATCTGAGCAGTCTCTCTGATATCCACATTTAGGGCAAAAGAGTTTACAGTGAATGCTGTGCATCACTTCTCCACAAACATCACATAGATTCACTTCGGGTTCTTCTGAGCTAGATGTGCTCATCAATTCAGAGTACCCTAGAATAAGCTCGTTTTCATTATACGTCCGTGGGTCGACATCTGCACACCTTTGACTGTGAACTTGTACACATCTGATATCTGACCTCATGAGGCGGCACAACAATATCATAGGATAATGCTGGGCAGAAATGGTCACCAACTGAATCTAGATTTAAATTCCCGATAGATGCCCTAAGAAAGAGTGGCCGCTGTAGTGTAGCTTGGTCAGCACAGAGCCCTGTGGAGGCTTTAGCGAGGGTTCAAAGGAGCCATGCTCTGAAAGTCCCTCCGGCGGCCCTCTTCTGTTACAGAACGGCAAGAATTCGAATCTACAATGGATATGTCATATTATCCTTCTCCTGCGTATAGTAGGCGGCACTAGAGAAGGTTAGCGAAGCTTACGAAGAGTGCTGATTCGTCTGCTCTTGAGCAAAAACGCTACGGTCATTAATCCGCCCGCCAACACGGCTATGCCGTATGAGAAGGCCTTGAAAGTAATATCTGGCGCTACTTCACTTGCACTCAGGAGGTCTATCCAAAAGAGGGAGAGGAACAGTCCAGTCAATCCAAGGCTGCCGACAAAGCCCAGGGTTTCTAGCCATCCCTTATCGTGGTGCACGTCAGTCTCTCTACCGTAAGATATCTTGGGTATCAATACAGCACCAATCGCACCTACGCCGACAGCTTTCAGGATATCGCCGGGGATAAATGGGAGAACTCCAAAAGCTAGGGCTGTCTGAAGGTCCAAACTTAGAACTATTGCCAACCACGTTGCTCCTAAGCCGTAGATAATTCCAACACCTAAGAATGAGAGGAAAAGTTGGTAATTCAGACGTCTCGTGGCTATGAAACGGTCTGTGAACCACCCAACCACAAAGGAGGCCACTACAAAGCCAACTATGTAACCTCCAGTCCCACCAATTATTACTTCATATCCGCCCCTCAGATCAGCAAACCAAGGGACTCCAATTACCCCCAGGACTAGATAGGTACTTTGGCTTGCTATGGCAAGTCTACCTAACATTACTCCGCTAAGTAAAACGAAGAAGACTTGGCCTGTGATGGGCACTGGTGTGAATGGGAGGGGTATTCTTAGCTGGGCCCCTAAACCAGTCAGGCCAGCGAAGGCCAATGCCAAAGCTATCTGGTATTCTATACGGGCATCGTGCCTTTTCTTGTAGATGAGATATGCTATTTGATGCAGTCCATTTGATCCACGGGGCACGAAGGACGTTTATCTCATTAGTCTATCAACGTTACGATCGCCCGAAACTGAATACTTGATATGTCATTAGATTGGGTTTAAGAAAACTAGTCTTGAGTAGATACTTTATTCACACTATTTAATAATGCCTGAAACGTCGAATTGTTTGGTTTGTTAGGAACAATACCTGCCCTTCAGTTTGAGGGTGATGGCCTCGGGAGCATTCTTAGTCTCTCTTGGGTGTTCCTAATACTTGCGATGTTTGTTTACGGGCAGAGAATTCAGGTCTTTCTGACACTCAGGAGATCAAAGGGAAAGTTGGATAAGCTCGAGAGAATGATGAAGACGTCGCGACTAAAGTTTATCGAGACAACGTCAAAGTATTCTACGAGTAAAGAAGAGATTGAGAAGAGAGTAGATGCACTGTTAGATTTTTTTGTCATAAGTCCAGTCGGACTAGATCCAAATGGAATAGTGGGGAAAGTGGAGCACCTCCTCAATACTTCTGAGACTGTCATGAAAGATGAGGTCCGCCGGCTAGCTCCACAAGCAGATGTACATAGAGTCAATTCACTCTCGAACCTTCTCGAAGTATCACTGGGGCTCAACAACATGTATCGCATCATTCGTCACTTCTACATTTCTGGCAAAAAGATGGGGAGCATGTTAGCAACGATGCAGCTTCAGATGGTGCTACCAATGATAATGGATTCAGCTGACGCACACTATTCTTCACTTAACGCATTTAGCGAAGGACTAACGATTGGGGATGGCCTCGGCCCGATGGTGGCGTCAAAGCTGGCTGGTTCTGCTCCTAAAAAGGAGATAGCAAATGAGACAAGTGTGTCAGAGACGGGGTTAGACGGACGACATCTGCTGATCATTAGCGCTACAGGTCCCGGGGGCACGGTTGGTAGGCCCGGCGAAGCCATACAGAAGACTATTGAAACATATGCTAGACCCGAGATGATAATTACTATCGACGCGGCTCTGAGGCTAGAGGGTGAAAAGTCCGGAGAAGTTGTGGAGGGGATAGGAGCAGCTATTGGTGGACCAGGCGTGGATCGGTACAAGATAGAACAAGTAGCCACTGAAAAGGGAATTCCTCTGGAGGCTTTTGTAGTAAAGATGTCTGAGAAGGAAGCGATAAGTCAGATGGGGCCAGAGTTGGAGAAATCCATCGACAAAGTGATAGCAAGGCTTCGAAGAGCTATAGGTGAACGAACAAAGGTTGGTGATACTATTCTATTAGCTGGAATCGGTAACGCTCAAGGAGTCATATGATGACTAATAATATTGGCTCTTGCAGTTGTGCGATTCCCAATAGTTGAAATATCCTCTCAAAAGAAGTTCTTCGGTCAAAAGCTTTCGTCTAAGGTCATCGTCCTCGCACTGGGTTGACCAATGTTTTCAATTCTTTTCTGAAGAGCTTGGAGATCCTGCTTGAATAGAACCATAAGAGTGGCGTTCCTAAGTATTGCGGCAGGGTGGTAGGTGGGCAGATAGAGCTGGCCGTCCTTCTCAAAGAAAATTCCCCTGGCCTTTGTTATTGATCCCGAGCCAGCAATTGTTTCAAATGCAACCCGGCCTAGCAAACAGACTATGTCTGGGACGATCAATTTGATCTGTCTCATTACGTAGGAATTACATGAATTGATTTCATCAGGTTTGGGGGGACGATTCTCAGGAGGCCGGCACTTCACGATATTTGTGATAAATACTTCCTCTCTTGCGATCCCCACTTCTTTGAGAGTTCTGTTGAGGAGGTCACCGGCTGCCCCGACAAACGGTCTACCTTGTCTATCCTCTTGAGCTCCAGGTCCTTCACCGATCAACATTATTCTGGCTTTTTCATTTCCTTCTCCTGGGACAGCTTTTGTTCTCTGAGTGGAGAGCTGACACTTGGTACAGATCAGAACCTCTTCTGCAACTTGTTTAATGGTGTCGAACAAAGATACCGCCCCTCAAGTAATCTGACATATGTCTATTAGTATTGAGAGCCTCTGAGATGTTAAGTTCGAGCAATATTCTCGTCTAGTCCTGAATATCAAGTCATAGAGCTTAGATACCGGGAATAAGAGTGAATGTCTGATTAACGTTGAAACTGATTCCGATCTATGCGCTTACTTTCCTCATGGAATCAGTTTCTTGGATGTTTAGATTCCTAGTACCACTGCATCTTGTCCAACTCGGAGCATCTCCTTTGGCAGTGGGTACGGTGATGGGTGGTTATGCCATCACTCAAGCTATCTCGGCTCTTATGTTTGGCTATTTATCTGACCGTATTGGTCGTGGACCATTAATAATTTTAGGGCTATTACTAATTACAGTTTCAAGCTTCTCGATACCATCTAGGACAAGCATTATCGAGCTTTTCCCGCTTTACACTCTAATGGCACTTGGGCTAGGGAGTATGGGGCCATCACTTGATGCTTCTGTAGCTGATAACGTGAAGTCCTCGCGGGTCGGTTCAGCTTTCGGAATGCAGACCACTTCTATTCATATGGGAACTTCCCTCGGACCTGCAGCAGGAGGCTTTGTTGCTGCGTGGATAGGTCTAGTAGGGAGCATGTACTTTGCTGCGTTCTTCTCACTCATTCCGTTTATGTTACTACCTTTTGTTTTTCCTTTGCTTCGGACTGGGAGGAAAAAGATCTCTACAAGAGCTCGAAGTCTTCGTGCTCTACCAATAAATGAGGGCACGGTTAGAGGATGGATCGGATTTGTAACATCATTTACGCTTTGGGGTGGAGTCGCGACATTCTTACCAATCTACAGCAGGGAAATGGGACTGGATGTTTCAGTTATTGGATCGATTTTCGCGTTTACAGGCATAGCGACGCTCTTGAGTAGGATCCCATTTGGGATTCTTCTAGACAAGATACGGCGTGAGTTGATAATGATAGTCTTTGGAATGATTATTGCTGCTCTGGCTGTATCTCTTATCGGATATGTCTCGAATCCTTTCTTTCTAACTATAATCCTAGTCGCTATCGGTGTATCGCGTTCAGCTACTAACATAGGCAGTCATGTCTTGGTAGCTGTATCTGCAGGAGAAGAGCAGAGAGGAGCTGCTATGGGTACTGCAAGTGCTTCTCGTAATGGAGGGACCGCTTTTGGGCCGATACTAATGGGGACAATGCTTGGATTTCAGGGATACGAGATGGCATTTGGCATTCTTGCCGTTACAAGCCTTGTGACTCTTTTTAGTGTTCTAGTAGTGATGAGATTCAGGAACACAAGACAACGAGACTGATTAGATATCGGACATAATTTAAAAGCAGGAATATTGGTCGCAGGTCTAGAGATTGCATTGCAATCTTCACCAAGTAGATCTTCAGCAGCAAGAACGTTCTCTTACTGATAACACGGAAGCTCGGGACGTCTGTCCTGATGGGTAAGAAGCCGATCAGTGGGTTTGTTTTTCAAATGATGGTGGACCGGGAGGGATTTGAACCCTCGACCACCTCCACTTTGGACACGTCTGTATGCCAAGGAGGCATCCTACCATTCCAGCCATCTAAGGTTCTAGGGCGTCTCGCCTGACTAGACGACCGGCCCGCCAAATATGGGACTAGTAAAAAGTCTGTATTAACGTTTTTCAAAATATTAATGAATAGACTATTCATTGTAATTCCAGTAGTTTACTTGCATCCTTTTTAGAAACGGTAGGTCCAACTAATTGTAACCGTGAAGGCTAACGATAGTAACCCAAAGTCTGTAGTGGTGCCTCAAGCTCTCTATCAGGCACTCGAAGAATTTCTGAATCTGGACTGGGTGAAGAAGATGAAGATGAAGTCTGTTGACGAAATAGTTTCTTACGCTATTTGGGATTTTCTTACAGAAGTTATGCGGAATGATTCTGAATGTAACAAGAGGCTTCGAGGAAAGCTGCGAAGGGAGCTAGTGACTACAAGTGAAGTTACCGGAGCAGCAGCTATTCTAGATCTGCTTAGTGATCTCCGTTACAGGTATAGTCCTGACTGGCTTGATGAGTCAGGTATGCTGTGTGAAGTTGAGGGGGATGTTGGAGACGAACCTGAGTTGTGATATTATGTGGTCTAATCTACTGCCTGGATTGGGTGCTGAAGAGCATTCTTCTCAGCTCGATTGAACCTCTTGTCTGCATCATCCCAATTTACCACATTCCACCATGCCTTGACGTAGCTTCCTCGATCGTTCTTGTACTGAAGATAGTATGCATGTTCCCACACATCACAAACCAAGATGGGGCTCATGCCCTGTCCCACCAGGAGATTGTGCTTCTCTGCTTGCAGCACGACCAGGCGGTCACCTACAGGATCCTTGGCCAAGGTTGCCCAACCAACACCCTCTACCGCTATTGCGGCTGCAGTGAACTCCGCTCTGAACTTATCAAGGCTTCCGAAATCCTTGTTTATAGCGTCTGCAAGTAATCCTCCTGGATTACCTCCACCACTTGGCTTCATATTAGTCCAAAAGAGCGCATGTAACACATGACCTGAGAAGTGAAAAGAGTAGTCTCGTAGAATAGCTTTGATATCGATTCCCTCAAAATTCGTGCCGCGTCCCTTCTCTAGTTTGTCGAGCGCAGCATTAGCTCCATTTACATAAGCTGCATGATGTTTATCGTGATGCAACCGCATTATATCTGCAGATATGTGAGGTTCTAGTGCCTCGTAGCTATAAGGTAACGATGGAAGTTCATATTTCTTGGCCAAAGGAAATCTATCGCGAGCTTCTAAATTATAAGCTCCAATAAAAACGTGATGTAGAGCTGTATAGCTGAAACTGACTAAATTGGCAAATCCCCTTTTGGATGACAGGGGAGTTCGTCCTGTTCTATTCTGGCGCGTCGTGGGCTAGGATTTCGTTCTATCTTTCTTATTCATGATTACGTAGTAGTAAATGAATGCTCCCAACAGCCCCCCGACGATCGGGCCGGCCCAATATACCCAATGGGCGTTGAATGCACCTGCTTGGCCCTGAATTGCCATAATAACTGCAGGACCAAAAGTTCTTGCGGGGTTCATCGAGGCCCCACTAAGAGCTATTCCTACGAAGCAATCGAATGCTACTGTCATTCCAATAGCAAAGCCTGCCCAACCCGCTGCGGCCTTGTGATGTACAGCGACTCCGAAGACTACGAATAACAGGAAGAACGTGAGGATAACTTCAACTAGAAAGGCGGTTGGTTCGCTGTGGCCAATAGCTGCACCTGGCTGGTTGAGTCCATACTTTACCCCTATGCCTTGAGGTAAGATTATTGCGTGAGCTGCGGCACCTAATATGCCTCCAATTATCTGGAAAGCAATATAGCCGATCCCATCAAGTATCTTGATCTTCTTGAGAATTATCATAGGGATAGTAACTGCTGGGTTGATATGGCCACCAGAGACATGTCCTATTGCATAGATCATCAGCATGATAACAAGGCCATGAGTAAGGCCAATGAGTAGGATTGAGGCCGGATTTACTGCTGGTTCGATCTTAAAGATCACGAGTGAAACTGTCACAACTACCGGTCCGAAGAACACCAATGCAAAGGTGGCTATCAGCTCTGCCACCCATGCGCGGATATTGACAGTCATGAAATATTCAATCCTCAGGCCATCTTTCTCCCAAGTCCTCGTTTTTACTTTAAGAGGTTGTCCTCAATCATCTTCGTCAAGTATGCTCCGTTGGAAGCGACGAATTCAGACGCCCGTCCATTCTTGTAGAGGACCATGTAGGAAAGATAATTCGATTTCGCTATCCACGGGTTCTCTCTTCTCACGCTAATAGATCCTCTTTTCTCCAATATCACTTTACAGAAGCACGTTCCCTTGAAGTCTTCTCTTCCTACCAGGCCCTCAACGTCAGCGACATACTCAGAGCAAGTCTCGCAGTTACTCTTCCCTAGAATGAACACTACTTTACTCCCAGACATGAACTCCCCGTAGTTCGTATCATCTACAGTGATGAGATTTCCTTCTATGGCCTGTGCCACTCATTCAATGGTTGTCCCTGAAGGAAAAAAGGGAGATTTAGTCAAGGGTTGTCTGCCCCGGTTTCCATTCCACGGGACACAGTTTACCAGTCCTCAGCGCCTGTAGAGTGCGCAGAGTCTCCTCCACGCTCCTGCCGATACCCATGTCGTTGACTACCGCATGCCTGACAACCCCATTTGTGTCGATGATAAAGGTGCCTCTGAATGCTTCTCCCTCACTCTCTTTCAAAACTCCAAAGGCTTTCGCAATCTCATGGGTGGTGTCGGCTATCACAGGAAAGTTAACGTCCTTCAATTTCTCGTCACTCTCGAACCAGGCTTTGTGGGAGTAATAGCTGTCGGTGCTGACACCTATGACGGTAGCTCCCTCCCTCTCGAACTCCTTGGAGAGTTTCGCGAAAGCTTGAATTTCGGTGGGACAGACGAAAGTGAAGTCTCTGGGATAGAAGAAGATGACTATCCATTTGTCCTTCAGTTCTGCATTGCTGATCTTTTGCACATCGGACGCCCCCCTAACATATGCGTTCGCCTTGAATTCAGGTAGAGTTTGACTGATTCCTAATACCATTTGATATATAACTCGAAGTCCTCATTTTAACATTTCCTTTCGAGAGTTCGTACGTCATGAATGCTTCGTAGCGTCAGATTCTGACAGATACCGAGCGTCTCAAAGGCGTACTAAGAGACAAAGGCCAGGATCGTTTACTCAACTGTCAATCTCTAGATATTTTGGACTACAAAGCTCGTCCACGTAATATAGCGATGCTTGGAAATATTCCTGTTACTGCTGACCACATCCGGGATAACAGCTACACTAAGTGTATACCCACGATACAATCATTGGATACGCTCACTCCGAACAGCTTACTCTAGAGTCAAGAAGTATATCTCTAAAAGGCCCCTGACTCGGATTGGGATTAGACGATTGTCCCCAAATTTCAGCGGTTACCGAATATGAGTCTGCTATCTGGACAAAAGATCCGCGACCTTCGAGGCTATTGCCTCAATAAATGTAGAGTCGTCATTCAATAATTCTGCTCTGCGAATGTCAACTCCCAAAGAAGTCGCCAATTCTTGACATCGTACGTCGATGTCGTAGAGGGTCTCCAAATTATCTGAAAGGAAGCCTATTGGAGCTATAAGGATTTTCTTTTGGCCATTGTTTGCTAAACTGGAGATTGTCTCTTCGATGTCGGGGCCTAGCCATGGTCCGCCTCTCATCCCTGCACTTTGGTAGGCAACACTCCATTTTCTTAATTGAGTTAGGTTTGCTATCTTTTGGGCTGTCTTATTGAGCTGGTCGGGATAGGAATCCGATGATTTAGTTATCTCCTCTGGCAAGCTATGAGCAGTAAAGAGTGTGTGGGTATTGCCATTTTGCGCATGGGTACTATCTATCAGGGCCGATCGGATTCTATTGGACCATGCTTCTAGGAAGAGCGGATGATCGTGGAAAGATTTGACCATTTGCCATGAGATAGACTTTCTTGTTCCGTCAAGTCCGCGTTTAATCGCTTCAGAATATTCACCAACTGTCATTTTGGAATAAAAAGGAGTTACAGCAACCCCTATGAGCCTATTGTGGTTGCTCTTTAGGAGGTCTTGGAGTACATCCCCTATGAAAGGATGCCAATGTTTCATTCCCACATATACTCGACATGATATATCGCGATGCCTCAACGCCGTCTCAAGAGCAGTTGCCTGGAGTCGTGTGATTTGTAACAAGGGAGAACTTCCACCAATCCGTGAATAGCGTTCTTTGAGTTCTTCTAAATCATCGCGATCAGGCCGGTTGCCGTGACGTATATTCGTCAAATATTCTTCTACTTCTTCCAGCCTGTTTGGCGAACCGTAGGCCATTAACAAAATGGCATTCATTAATGTCAATCCAAAACAACCTTTGAGGGTTCTTCTATAAGGAGGGTGGAAATGAAAGCTCGTGAACAAGATCGACAAGTTGACTTACATTTTCAACAGGAGTATTGGGGAGAACACCATGGCCTAGGTTGAATATGTGACCCGGACGTCCATTGACATCACTCAGAATTTGCTTAGTTTTGGATCTAATGAAATGATGGCTTGTCAGTAAGGCTGCTGGATCGAGGTTGCCCTGAATCCCTACGCCATCACCTAGGCGTGACCAAGCGTTGCCTATAGAAATCCTCCAGTCTAGGCCAATGATGTCTCCACCAGCACGTTTCATTTCTTCAAGGAGAAGGCCTGTGCCTGTTCCAAAATGTATGCTAGGAACGCCCTCTTCCTCTATGGTCGCGAAGAGCTGGCGAGAGTATGGCTCTACATATTCGCGGTAGTCCGTTGGACTAAGGCAACCTATCCAACTATCAAAGATTTGTATCGCTTGTGCACCTGCATGTACCTGAGCCTTTAGGTACGATCCCATTGCTTGCGTTAGTCTGGACATTAGACCCTTCCAAACTTCCGGCTTGTCATACATGATAGTTCTAGTACGGACCAAATCCCTACTTGGTTTGCCTTCTATGACGTAGCTAGCAAGCGTAAATGGTGCACCACAAAAACCGATCAAAGGAATCTCTTCCGGGAGTTTGGCCTTCACTAGATGTATAGCTTCAAGAACATGAGGTAGATCTCTCACTGGGTCGATCTTCATAAGGGAATCTACATCGGAAAAGGTACTGAGAGGTTTGGATACTACTGGACCTACCTGATTTTGGATGGTAAATGAAATTCCCATTGGTTGTAGTGGGAGCATGATGTCTGCAAAGATGATCGCTGCATCGACACCTAGCTCCTCTACCGGAAGAAGTGTGATTGCTGCTGCAAGCCTGGGACTCTTACAGATAGTAAGGAGATTGTGATCTTTTCGAATCTTGCGGTATCCAGGGAGATATCGACCGGCCTGTCTCATCAGCCAAATAGGCGTCCGATCCACTGGTTTTCGCGAACATGCACGAAGGAATCGGTTTTCACCTGTCTCTGCCCGTGCATTTCTTGTGGTTTTATTCCTCATTTCTTCTTATCACGTCTTGCCTTTGTGGGAGTCTGTGCTACTGACTTGCCGAGTACCACGTCTGTTGCCTTAAAGAGAGCATGGATCTTCTCACCTTGATTTAGTAAGAGATCATCTGCTGCTTCTCTTGTAATTAGAGCAGTTATAGTGATGGGATGATTGACAGAGATCTTGACGTGCGCAGCGACCGGCCCTTTCTTGACTTCTTCAATAATTCCAAAGAGTCGATTTCTAGCGCTTAATCGTAGACCTATTGCTTCCCAAAATCCTGTTTCTTCCACTATACCCTGAAGACCGCGTTGTACGTTATCAAACTCGGCTACTAAACTAGACCCTTCAGAAGTGAGGTTCGCACTACCGCCGCCTCCAAAGCCACCATGCTTTGCAGTGACCAAGGGGTGACCCAATCGCTTTTCCATCACTCGAAGGCTGTTCCAGAGATATTTGTAGGAAACATTTAGGCGCTCTGCAGCTCTGGTAAGAGATCTCTCTTCATTCACCGTCCTAAGGATATTTACTGCTTCTTCATCGATGATCTCTTGGGAGTCCGATTCAAAACGCAGTCCAGCGCGCGCTGTTAGCTTCTTCACGCTTACTGTATCAACCTCTCTATCCATTTAACGATGCCTAGCGGCTTCAGTAGACCATTTCTCCTCTAATGAAAGCGGCCGTACGAGGATCACATGGCGATTGAAACAGCTGCTCAGCTGACCCATATTCGACTAGGTTTCCCATTAGAATGAACGCCACAAAGTCGGCCAGTCGTCTAGCCTGAAACACGTCGTGAGTAACGACAACAACAATTTTCCCTTCAGCGCGAAGATTCTTCAGAACTTCTTCTATGAGTCCAGCATTATATGGATCTAGGTTTGCCGTGGGCTCATCAAATAGGAAAATTGCCGGGCTATAGACAAGAATGCGTGCCAGTCCCATCCTCTGTGCCTCACCTGCGGAAAGAGTATTTGCAGGCCTGTCTTCGAAACCAGTTAAGCGTACTTTTTTCAGAGCATTTGATACTCGTGACTCAATCTCACTGTCAGGATATCCGCGAAGGCGAAGAGGATACGTCACATTATCTTTGGTGGAACCAGAGAACACAGTGCTTTGCTCAAATAGAAATCCTATGTCTTGCCGTAGTCGTTGATGGTTTACTGATTTAATTTGTTCACCATTGACTTCTATTAGACCAGACGATAGCTCTTCGAGTAATGCAATAAGACGCAGGATGGTAGTCTTTCCAGACCCGTTGGGGCCCATTAATCCTAAAATCTTTCCCTCATGGATGCTTAGAGATAGTGACTCGATAGCGACCATTGGCCCGTAGCATTTTGTTATCTTCTTAAGCTCAATCACAAGGGATCATCATCGGTTTCTGGTCCTTAGGAACGTCACTGTAACGTTGATAGAGTAAGCAAGAACCAGAAGTATCGCTCCTAAGATAATGGCCAGGCCTATCTCTCCTTGGTTCGTGCTTTGGAATATTGCAACTGTAAGAGTCCATGTCTCCCCTCGAAGGGCGCCTCCAACAAGCATGACTGCACCGACTTCGGAGATCCCTCTGCCAAAGGCGAGAAGTATTGCTGTGACAATGCTAAATTTCGCCTCTGTCACGATCTTTGTAGCGAGTTGACGCGTACTAGCTCCCAGCGACACGATCTGGTCCTTTACCAGTTTGTTTACCCCCACAACAGAGGTGTAAACCATCGATGCGATTATGGGAGTGATAATTATGAGCTGTGCTAGAATCATTGCATGAGGGGTAAATAGTAGACTCAGTGGCCCCAACGTGCCCTGTTGCGACAAGAGAAGGTACAAGAGAAGGCCCACCAAGACCGGTGGAATACTAGCAAGAGTATTGACTAAAGCTGCTAGAGAATTCTGCCCCCGAAAGCCTCTAAGTCCCATCATGGCGCCAAGAGGGATGCCAATCGCTGCTCCAATTACGGTGGCTATTCCAGTAACCATGAAGGAGATCCCTATTATCCCAAGTAGCTCCGATGGACCGATTTGGAAGACAGATGACTCGTCCGTTATCCTACCTCTGACTGTAGGGTTGCTGCTCTTAATCAGGTGACTATTCCAGAAAGATACAGAGTCAACTTCGGGAGGAAGTCCAATAGATTCAGCTTTTCCGAATAGGGGCTTGAAGAGGACTTCTCCATCCTTCTTGAAGCTTCCAATAAGCTCTTGTCCCTTCTCAGACAGTAAGAATACACTGAAAGCTTTGGCACCTTCTGAGTTTGTAGTGGGGTTTTGGAGAGGATTAGTCAATATCAAGCTGTAAGGGTTCAGTAAGAGATTTTCATTCTCTCCAAACACGGATAAACGAAGTTCTGACTTGAAGGCATTCCATGTACCGCGATCGACGAGGGTGTAACTATTCCTCTCCTCCGCAATGAGCAGAGAAGTTCGTGCTCCTTGGGCTGTCTCGATATACCATGGCCTACCATCTACTGGGATCCCTGCTTGATCCCAAAGAGATCTCTCATGCAAGTGAGTTCCCGATTTATCAGCTCTGGAGATGAAGGTAGTATGATCTGCCTTGCCCGCCGACGCAATAGCTCTTAGTATTCCTCCTATATCCTTCCCATGCGTTGCTGCGGGATCATCAATTGGACCAACAATTACAAAATCATTATACATCACACTAGTTCGATAGAGACCAAAACCTTCACTGACGAATTGTTCCTCCAAATCTCTATTGTGCACCAATACCATGTCGGCGTCGCCTCGTTTCGCCATTTCTAGTGCTAATCCTGTTCCTCTAGGAATGATGCTGACTACAATCTCTTCATTCTGTTCCTCAAAGAAGGGAATCAGATAGTCCAGAAGTCCAGAATCATAGATACTCGTGCCGGTCGCTACGTGAAGACTAGTGTTGGGATGTCTATTGTTTGAGACGTACAGGCCATAGCTCATGGTTAGTATGACTAGGAATGCTACTATTCCTAGCTTCAGCCGCGAGGGCATTGATGTCGTTATTACTATGTATACATAACGATAAAAGCCTTTCAAAACTGGACTGTTTTCGTTGGGGGTGTGGCGAGGTTCTACTCTCTTCCAATGTAGTTATGATATTTACTGCATAGTGGCTCCGCCTTCGACCATGATCATTTGTCCTGTGAGGAGATCACTATCACCTGAAGCTAGATAGATCAATGTGCCCACCAGATCTGAAGGAACTCCCAGTCGTTTCAGACTCCTGCTCTGGATCTTCTTCTTCGCTTGTTCTTGATCCATTTTGGTCTTCTCGGTGACGGTTAGGCCTGGGCCTATTGCATTGACATTAATTCCATGTTCGCCCAGATCGCGGGCTAGACCGCGTGTTAGTGAAAGTACAGCTCCCTTGGATGCAGTATAGTGCAAAAGTCCTAGTCCTGGGACTCCAAAGACGACGTTTGAGGCCATATTTACTATCTTTCCTTTACCTTTCTTAATCATGTATGGTGCTACAGCCCTGCAACAGAGCCAAACTCCTCGAACGTTAACAGCCATAACTCTGTCCCATTCTTCTACAGGAATTTCCAACCAATTGTTTCTTTTTAGGTCTGAGAATAGTGCTGCGTTGTTGACCAATATGTCTATCTGACCATATCTGTCGACTACTGTTCGAGCTGTTGCTAGTGTGTTAGCTTCATCAGAGACGTCCATACTAACAGACAGAACCTCTCTACCTTTCTCATGGAGCTCTTTGGCTACTGCGTCTGCCCACTGAGAATTCAACTCGGCGATAGCTACTTTTGCACCTTCATCACTTAGGCCGTGGACAAAGGCACGCCCGATGCCTGAACCCCCGCCAGTTACAATTGCTACTTTGCCTTCGAGTTTTCCCATTAATCTACCAGTCGAGTCACGCGGTTGCTATTCATATAACGTTTGTATGAGTAGGAAACAAAGGGAAAACTTGTTTTGATATCATCTATTCTCAGTGTTGAAGAAAATGTCGGATGAAAACATAGATAGCTTTCCGCAAATAGTTTCTCGGTTAAGTACAGCGGAAAGTTGGTGTACGTTCAGGATAGGGAATTAGGACTCTGTCTTGGCCTAGAAACCTTCTCAATGATCCAATGGTCTAAGTTGGGTCTTCCTTCTGGGATAGACATGCTTGAACCCATGAGGACGTAGAGCTGGTTCAAGTCTCTTAGTATTCTGTTCCTTGACATAACGCGTCTGTTTACCAAGATTCTAGAAAGACTTTCTTGAGGGATGTTTAGAAGCGCTCTGACATCTAAGTTATCCCACGAGCTCCCTACGGCTAGAGCTTTGAGAGTCACATGGTGCATCATCTCTTTCTTGATGGTGGAGGAGAGGTCTACTGCAAGATTTCTTTCCTCAACGCTGAGACTAAGGAAGTCCCTCAATCTTTGTTTCCCCAAGAGACATCGAAATACCTGGCAAAAGATACATAAATTCTTTAGCCTAGGAGAAATCTATCCAATGGCATGAGCTGCTGGTTCGATCGTTAACTATCAAGACTAGCCATGAATTCACAAATCGATATCAAGGCGTTAGTCAACTCTAAGACAGCGCGGGGGTTGCCAAGCATGGCCAACGGCGCAGGACCCTCAGAGGGGGCGAAGCTTAGGACCCTGTCTCTTAGGGGTTCGTGGGTTCAAATCCCACCCCCCGCACTCTAGTACACCGCGCCTTATTCTAGTCGGAAGTGCCACGATCTCTCTTGTTGCGGTCAAAGTCTCTTTTGAAATGATTCATAGGCTCCGTGTCTCGCGAGAAAATGAAGCGCACAAATATGGGAGACGAGTAGGTCTGAACGTTGGTTATTGATTTGAAATTTGTTGGGAAATCGACCACCAGAATTGATGGGGTTGACAAGGTTTCGGGAAGGGCGAAGTATGCATATGATCTACAAATAGGAGAGTCGCTCATTGGAAAAATTATTCGAAGCCCAATTGCACATGCTATAATCAAGAATATACGGGGACTGGAAGAAGCATCAGAACTTCCTGGAGTAAGAGCTGTTATCTCTGCAAAAGATCTTCCTGACGTGCTTTACGGCCGTTTTATTGCAGATAGTCGTGTTTTGGCCAGAGAAAGGGTTCGTTATGTCGGGGAGCCAGTCGTGGCAATCGCAGCAGATGATATATTTGCAGCAGAAGACGCAGCTGCGCTTATCGAAGTCGAATACGAAGCAATAAGGCCTCTTGATAACCCTGCAGATGCGATGCGCAGAGATCAACAACTGCTCATCCATCCGAATTTCCCAGGGTACACTAAAACTATTCGTGACCCTATATCACTTGGTGGAAAAGCCCCGAATGTATCAGCGTACTTGAAAGTGAGGGCTGGTGATTACGATTCAGCAATCTCGACGGCGGATTTCGTAGTAGAAAACACCTTCGGAAATGTCAGAGCTCACCACACTCATCTTGAGCCAGTTGCTATTCTTGCAAAGCCTGGGGGAGATCACACTTTGACCGTCTGGACATCTAGTCGAGGTGCCTTCCCAATACGTAGTGAACTCAGTGACGCGCTCTCCATTCCTGAGCAAGAAATTCGTGTAATAGTACCACCGAATGTTGGTGGAGCTTTTGGGAACAAAGCATCACTGACAGGAGAAGCCATTGCAGGAGCTATGGCGCTCAAATCCGGGAAACCCGTTAAGCTTCAATTTACTCGGGAGGAAACCTTCGGGTCCACTACGGTCAGACATCCTTGCGCTATCAGGATTCGTGATGGAGTTAAGAAATCTGGTGAAATTATTGCACGCGAAGTAAATCTTGTGGCCGATGGTGGTGCATACTCTGGTGGAAATGGCCCTCTAATTGCCAAGAATGCTATCTTCTTCATCACTAGCATCTATCGGTTGCCTAATCTGAAATTAGATGCATATCGTGTCTATACAAATCATCCTCCAGCAGGTTCGTTTCGGGGCTTTGGTGCAGAAGTTCATTGGGCTATAGAGTGTCAAATGGACATAATAGCCAGAAAGTTAGGAATCAGTCCTGTAGATATTCGCCTTCGTAATATAATTGGTGAAGGAGAGAAGACTGCTATCGGTGAACGACTGCATGGGGTGAATTATCGTCATTTGCTAGAAAGAGTAGCGAAGGAAGTGGGATCGGCTGAATATGATGAATCTACGCCTGGATGGAAGAAAGGGGTTGGGTTTGCCCTCGGTGAAAAGACGACTGGAGGATCTCCATCTGAGGTCGAGGTACGCTTTATTCCAGGGGGACACATCAGTGTTAGGACGGGAAGTGTGGATGTAGGTGGTGGGATCTACACTACTCTAGCTCAGATAGTGGGAGAGGAATTCGACATCGAGCCATCGTCAATTGAATTCGTTGTTGCTGATACTTCGCTTACACCCAAAGACGGCGGAGCCAATTCGAGTCGTCAGGTGTATCATGCTGGAAATGCTACTAGGCTAGCTTGTGCTGAAGTTCAGAATAAATTGATCAAGACTGTAGCGCAGAGTCTATCCTTACCTTTGGAGGACCTCACCTTTGAGAGTGGACAAATTCGGGATCGAGCTGGGAAGATGAAATTCTTGCACTGGAAAGAACTCATCATGGAGGAAATAGTGGGGAGAGGAAAGTGGCAGCAAAAATTCGCAGAACTGCATCCAGATACTGGATTAGCTGACGGGGAACGTGCCGCAGCTTACGTAACTCCGTCCGCAGCAGCGGCTGTGGTGGAAACAAATATGGAGACAGGCCATATACGTGTCCAGAAGGTGGTTGTAGCGGCTGATGTCGGCAAGGCTATCAATCCACCAATGGTCGAGGGTCAGCTCGAGGGCTCTATAGTGATGGCTCTGAGCACCGCGTTGTATGAAGAGCTCGTTTCGAACGAGGGAACAATCTTGAATGATGACTTCACGGACTATAAGTTGGTCGGCTCGCTAGATGCCCCTCAGTTAAAGTGCATCCTTGTTGAGTCAGATCAAGAAGATGGGCCATATGGAGCGCGTGGATGTGGTGAATGCGCGGTGTCTCCAATATCTCCAGCAATAGGAAACGCCATAGCAGGTAGCACTGGCACCAGAATAACTAATTTGCCCATTACCGCAGAGAAGGTCCTTGAGATGGCGATGAGTAACAAATAGTCTGAACTTGCATCCAAAGACTCGTGCTGATAATAGGATCAGATCCCATAGAACTCTTCCGCGTTCTCTCCCAAGATTGCGTCTTTTTCCGATGAATTCAAGTTTTCAGCTCGTTGATGTACGATACCATCGTCCAAGATATGTCGCCGGTGGGTAATTCATTCTTGATTGTTTGTACTTCTTAGGCTGTGCCTACAAGAATCGACCCAAAGACTACCAACACCGAGGCGATTGTGATTACAGTCGTGATGCGTTCTACTTTCTTCAAGAAGATCCAGGAGAATAGCAAGACAAAGAGAGGATTTGTAGCTATCAGTGGCGCCACTATTACGACTCTTTCTAGAACCAGAGCCGCGAATGTAGAACAGAGTGCAATCCCAGTGAGGATTCCGTTTACATATGAAAACCAGCTGGCTCCTCTGAGACTTCCAATGTCTTGTTTAGTTATCTTCGCTAAGGAGTAGTAAGAAATACATGCTATTGTGGATCCCACAGCTGCACCTAGAATCGGAGAGCTTACCATCGTCGCTCCAACCTTGTAAACAGTATGTGCTCCACCGAAGGAGGCTGCAGAAGCCAATGAAAGTAGTATTCCTATGTGGGAAAGCTTCAACTTCTCTTCACCGAGAGAAAGAATGGTTACTCCAATCATAATTACAGATATTCCCAGTCCGATCTGAAGATCTACTATTTCCCCTAGGAAAATGTAGGCGACTATAGCGCTGAACATAGGCACAGTGTTGACTAGAGGGGAAGATAGTGCTGCTCCGAGCTTCTCCACTGACATGAATCTAACTAGTCGTCCGAACGTAGGTGCGAGTATTCCAGCTAGGACAAGAATTGCAATACCGTCTAATCCGACTCGTTCCCATGGTGTAAGAAAAAAGGCCGCTGGCCAGAGGTACACGACATTCATTGCAACTGAAAGAAAAGTTATGTTTAGAGCACTATCCGTCTTTAGCGCTTTCTTGACCGCGACCGTGCTGGCGGCCCAGAAGATAGAGGAGGATAAAGCAAAGATTATGCCGAGCAACTTCAATCAGCTTACTTGGTTTCCCAATTGATCATATGAAGACTATTTGGATTGATCTGAGGGTTGTGACTGTTTGTGCACATAGCTATACTTGTCTTGTCTTGCTATTTACTGATCATTGTGTAATCTTTCTGTTCCTGATTAAATACTGGCCGCTACTTGGGACCTAGGGTGTGGGTTGCTACCTGGGAGCCATTTAGGAACATATTGCTAGTCAATGATAATGCCTTCTTCAGAGTCTGATGTACAAAGCATCTCTCTTCAGCTTCGTACATTAACTTGGTTACATTTTCTATGGTCTCTTCTCCTGTGAGTCTTACGTCATAGATGAAGTCGGTGAAAGTACGCGCAGGACCCCGGTCGTAATGACCTCTAGCCGTAATTTCCATGGTGTCCAATTTCAAATTCATCAGTATAGCCGCCTTTGCCATGTTGGTAAGAAAGCAGGCAACTGCACCAGTCACGAAATGTCCCAGCGGGTATAAACCCAGGTTTGTACCTCCACGCTTGGACGGTTCGTCGACTGTCAATGTGAATCCTTCACAATTAATCTCGTGCCTTAACTGCTCCATTTGACGTGCATCGACTCGTATAGTTCCGATCTGCTTTCCTATGCCTGCTGATTTCCAGTCTTCTAGCTTTCGTAATTGTTCGTTCAGCTCAGGAATTAGCTTCATCTGTTCCGTGGGTTGTTTTGGGGGTATGGATATGTCTTTTCTGAGTCTAGGAAAATATGGCCAGGAGTAGAAGAAGGTTCAAAGACTGTCCTTAAATCTATCAGGTAGATGGGAGATTAATTCAGGTTGTGGTCGGAGAAGTACAGGCCAGATAGACTTTCTACGATGGTGGGTAACGAGGATTCCCGACTAAGGCTATATCGATGGCTCCAGGGGTGGACACCTGGAACAAAGCCGACATTACTCCTAGGTCCTCCTGGCACTGGAAAGACGACGTCTGCGTACCTCCTTGGTAAGGAGCTGGGATATCGTGTAGCCGGGATAAATGCGAGTGATGTAAGAACCAAAAAAGCGCTGGAAGAAAAGCTTGGCCCACTATTAGAGAACAAGGGACTTTTTGGTGAATCATTTCTCCTGTTCTTAGACGAGGTTGACGGACTTCATGGCCGCACAGATTTTGGAGGCGGTGAATTCATTAATGATTTGATCAAAGAATCGAAATATCCTCTCACGATGGCGGCGAACGCCGAAGATGTAGATGTTATTCGGAGTCTAGCTAAGCGATCCGAGATTATTCGCTTCTACCCGCTCTCCCATCGACAAGAGGAACTGTACTTGCGACGAATTCTTGCCCGAGAAGAGGTTGTGGTCGACGAGAATCTATTTTCTCAGGTGATAAGCAAATCACGGGGAGATATGCGAGCTGCAATAAACTCTGTGCAGCATCTCCCGGAGCTAAAGGGTAACAAGAAGGAATCAGTTCCAGTTAGAGATCAGGAGTTGAGTCTACGAGAATTGATCGAGAAGCTTGGTCCTACCAAGGATTGCGAGGAGATCCGGAGTCTACTTCGTCGGTGCACAGAACACAGTCCCGTTGTCAAGCTGAGAACAATCTATCGCGGTGTTACTAGCGGCAAGATGGATGAATCTCTCCGGATCGACGTTCTCCAACAACTGGCCGACCTAGACGGACTAACGTTTCAGAGTGAATTTCAGAGGAAGTTCGGTTTGAGGCGTTACTTCGATACACTATTAGCTAGAACAATCTTCCCCATTCGAACACAGATTCGGTACCATGAATATGATGAGATTCCATGGCCTGTGTTACAACGGATCTGGAACCATGGACGGGTTTTCAGGAAAGTGGCAAACAAAATGGGAAGATTAAGTGTTTGTTCTACCAGGAAAACCATGGCTTACTCATTACCCTATTTTGTCTTCGAGTTTGGAAATGATAAGAAACGGGCCGAAGATATTGCAAAAGCTCTGGAATTTGACGAGGGAGACGTTAAGGTATTTGAAAAGGAATCTCAGAGTTTGAGGAAAAGATAAACCAAAAGAAGATCTGTGGACGGGCAAATTATGAGAACGTCAGGACAACAAGATTAGGCTGGCGGATAACTAGTACTCTTTCCTCTACTCAACAACTTAAATTCCAGGCGTAGACTAGTATTTGGTGAATAACGAGATGCTCCTAAAAGATCGCGTGGCCATAATAACCGGTGGTGCTCAAGGTCTAGGTAAAGTGTACTCTTTGGCATTCGCCAAGGAAGGTGCAAAAGTCGTGATCGCTGATATCAACGCAGAGGGTGCAACACAGACCGCTCGCGAAATCCAAGACTCTTCAGGCGAAGCACGATCTATCAAAGTCGACATTACCGACGCTAGTGAAACCGCAAAGATGGCTGACTATGCTGTAAAGGAATTCGGAGGAATAGATATTCTGGTTAACAATGCTGCTCTCTACTACGGCATATCCTATCAGAAGTTTGATGAAATTCCCGAGGAGGAATGGGATAGGATGATGAGGATAAATGTAAAGGGGGTCTGGTTGTCTGTTAAAGCAGTTTCTCCTCAGATGAAGAAGCAAGGTAAAGGAAAGATCATCAATGTCTCGTCAGGGACCACTCTCAAAGGAAACCCTGGGTTACTGCACTATGTGGCCTCAAAAGGTGCCATAATAGGCATGACGCGATCGTTAGCTCGGGAAATGGGAGAATATGGTATTAACGTAAACTGTATAGCCCCAGGTTTCACACTCACAGAGGCAAGTTACTTGTTAGCTGGAGGTGAAGCTAAGACTTCAGTCCTTGCATCTCGCGCGCTCAAGCGTCATGAGATGCCTGAAGACGTGATAGGGGTAGTGATCTTTCTCTCATCCAACCTTAGCGACTTTCTCACAGGGCAAACCATTGCAGTTAACGGCGGAGATTCCTTTCTCTAGCAAGAGATTAGGTCTGAACCATTCCGTTACTACTATTCTCCACCCGGAACTCATTTAACTCCTTGATCAAGGCCAACATCAATAGATTTGGCCAAATCCAAGGCTGCGGTCTTCGTTGGAGCTGGGAAACCCTTGGAACTCTGGGACTTTGATCTTCCCAATCTAGAGGCTGGAGAACTGCTAGTTAGGATGAACGTCACGGGGATCTGTGGGACAGATGTACATCGATGGCACAACACCAAGACTCCGACGCCAATGATCTTCGGTCATGAAAATGTTGGCATTATAGAAGAAATAGGAAAAGGTGGAGTCAATGATGCAGTTGGAAATGAATTGTTTGAGGGGGACAGGGTGGTTTTTGGCGGTAGAATGCCATGTGGGCGGTGCTACATTTGCACGGTCGCTCAAGAGCCGACGTCGTGTGAGCGCGGGCTATCTTATGGAGCTAGTGCTTCTACAGAGCGCCCCTTCCTTCGTGGTGGTTTTGCTAATTATGTACACCTAGTCCAACACGCTAAGATCACAAAGATTCCAGACGAGATATCTATTGAAAAAGCAATTCTGGCGGTAATCGGAAACCGAACTCTTATCCAGGGGTTCGAGAAGATTGGAGGAATTCAAGCTGGAGATACTGTAGTCATCCAAGGTTCAGGGCCGATCGGATTAGCTGCTCTTATCCAAGCAAAGTTAGCTGGTGCAATGAACCTGATCATTATAGGGGCACCTCAAAAAAGACTTGAAGTTGCCAGACAAATAGGCGCCAAAGAAATAGTTAGTATTGAAGAGCTCCGCGACCCAGATAAACGAATCATCAGGGTAATGGAGCTAACTGAGGGAAATGGTGCTGACCTGGTGGTGGAGGCGTCTGGAGGTCCAACGGCAGTGGAGGAAGGAATCAGGATGACGAGAGTAGGCGGAAAATACCTTATCATAGGTCAAGCAACTGATTATGGTCCTATGGCCATCAATCCATATCATATCGCACGGAAACAGCTCCGCGTATTCGGTTCTTGGGCGGCTCAACCTGTTCACCTATATCGAGCACTCAGGAGCATGGAAAAGTTCGATTTCCCCATGAACCGGCTTGTGACTCATCGTTTTACCCTAGCTGAAGCGACAAAGGGTCTTGAAAGTGTGGAGAAGCTCAATTCTATAATTGCTGTCATAGAGCAGTAATCTGATGTGCTTTCTAGACTATTATCGCTTCAGCAATTCACGGAAGGCCTTGGCTAATTCAGGCATAAGTGTATAGAGATCACCTACTAGTGCGTAGTCAGAAGCAGCCATTATGGGTGCATCCTTGTCAGTGTTAATAGCCGCTACAATACGCGAATCCCTTATTCCAACAAGGTGATGTAGCTGGCCTGAAATACCCGCTGCGATGTAAAGCTGTGGTTTGATGGAGATTCCACTAATACCTATGTGGTGTTCTTCAGGTAGCCAACCAAGGTCAGACGATAAAGGCCGGGAACACCCGATTTCGCCTCCTAAAATGTCAGCAGATTCCTGAAGTAGAATGAGATCCTCTTTCTTCTTGAATCCTCTACCTCCTGAGACGACGATCTTTGCTTCTGGAAGGTTCACTTTTCCCTTGGGCTTTTGTTCACGTCTGACCAGTGTGACCCTAGATGGTTTCACTTCTACCACTTCTCGTTGAATTTCGCCTACGCGAGTAGAGTCTGAAGAAAGGGGCTCGAAGACCCTTGGCTTTACAGTACATACTAATGATTGTGATGTGCTTTTCAGTGTTGCAAGGCCTTTGCCTGCATATGCTACTCGTTCCATCACCAATGTTCCTTCAGTATCTCTCAATAGACCAGTGCAATCTGCGACGCAACCTATGCCCATAGCTGCGGCTACGCGTGGGGCCAGCTCTCTACCACGTCTTGTAGCTCCTAATAGTATTGCTTCAGGCCTTTTGCGTCTAGCTAGTGTAAAGAGGGCCTCAGAATAAGGTTCAGGTTGAAACTCCGACAGTTGCGGGCCTTCAATGACATAGACCTTGTCTGCGCCCATATTGATGAGATCTTTTGTTTCTTCCGAGGGTTTGTCTCCGATCTGAACAGCACAAACTTTACTCCCAAGACTTCTGCCACCAGCCAGGAGCTCATTGAAAGTAGTCTGATCTTCTGAAAATACCCATATTTCTCGTTCTGTCTTAGACAATATCCTGCTCTGCTCCTATTGGATGACCCCTTCCTTTTGCAAGGCCTTGGCCAAGTTCATCGCTTTCTCTGAATCATTTCCTCCGTCTACTAAGATGTTTTTTCTTCTTACTGTCAAGGCATCAATCTTGAGGATCTGTATTGGCGATCCCTGATTACCAACTTGTTCAGGCTTAAACCCTAAAGCTGTAGCATTCCATTCTAAAATCTCCTTCTTTGAAGTAGCCATGATCTGCATTAGGGTAGGAAATCGTGGGACGTTGATCTCGTTTGTGACTGTCACTACACAAGGAAGATGTGTCTCAACTACCTCTAATCCTTCTTCCATGTTCCGTTCTGCTACTAACTTGTTTCCATCAAAAGTCAGCTTATTTGCATAGGTAATCTGAGGTAAGTCTAGGAGCTGGGCTACACTCGGCCCGACTTGACATGAGTAGATATCTGAAGAGCCTTCCGCGAAAAGGATCAGGTCTACAGACCCTATCTTCCTGATAGCTGCAGCTAAAAGAGAAGCTGTTACCAGAGTGTCTGAATGGACAAAGCTCTGGTCTGCAAGGTGCACTGCGCGGTCACAGCCCATTGCCAGAGCTTCTTTGATTACCTTCTTCGCTTCTACTGGGGATACCGTGATGGCAGTTACAGTTCCACCATGCAGCTCCTTCATCTTCACTGCTTCTTCGATAGCATTCTTATCAAATTCGCTCATTTTTGTGGGAGCTCCTTCAAGGAGGAGTCTTCCAGACTGTTTGTCTACTCCCATCTCACTCTCATTAATTGCTTGCTTGAAGCAGACTACGATATCCATGGTTTCGATCCGAATCTTCGTGTTTCCTATCGAATTTAAACTGCTCTTAGGTTACTACGATGATGGCTACCTCTAAAGATATTATAGCTAGAGTCAGGTCTTAGAAACCCGTATTTCCATATGCCCCTGTACATTAGACTAGTGAAGTTCACAGAGAAGGGAATAACCAGTATCCATGACATTGGGAAACGCCGTGATGAGGCGAAGAAGAGATTTGATGCTGAGGGCGCGAAGGTTCTTGTTTCATATGTGACCCTTGGCAGCTACGATCTCGTAACAATATTCGAAGCTCCCGACAATGCAGCAGCTATCAAACTTGGTGCTTGGATCGCGTCAAATGGCAATGTATGTAGTGAGACTCTGGCAGCTATCCCTGCTGAAGAGTTCGAAAGGATGGCTGAAAGTCTCTAAACAAAGCTGAATTTCTAGAATTCTTTAGAAATCAAGGCGCGAAGGCTGGTTTGACTTGCTTGCCAAAGCCAGGCTTTCCGATGACCTCGCCGTCCTCCATTACACTAGTACCTCTCACAAGAGTCTGAATAGGCATTCCTTTCACTTCCATGTCCCTATATGGGTTCCATCCGCATTTCGTGTAGATTTTATTTTCGTCGAGCTTTTTCTCTTTCTTCATGTCGACTATGACTAGATCAGCATCAGATCCAACTTGTATTGCTCCCTTTCTCGGGAAAAGACTGAAAATCTTTGCCGGATTTTCTGAACACAGCTGAATGACTCTGTCAAAGGCAATTCTATCCTTATTCACTTCCGTTAGGAAGAGTGACAAGTACCATTCTAGTGCAGGTGTCCCTCCTGGAGCTTTCCACATGTCCTTCCATCCAACTTCTTTCTCCTCCTTCGTATGAGGAGCGTGGTCTGTCCCGACTAGATCGGCTGTCCCGTCGACTAGGTATTGCCAGGTTGCGTCCCCTTCTTCCTTTGGAACGCCCCAGCCAATAGAGTATGGTCCGAGTCTCTCGACATTCTCACGATTATTGGCTAGGAACACGTCGTGTGGATTTACTTCAGTAGTGATGGTTTGACCTTCAGCTTTTGCCTGTTCCACCATCTCGAAAGCACGCTTGCAGCTCATGTGAAGTATGTGCAGCTTTACGTCTGTGACCCGTTGAAGGTTGATTATAGTTCCAATGGAATTGACAAAAATGATAGAATCGTAATCACGTACTGCGTCTGCATAATCTGTGAAATTAATTCTACCTGACGAGATCCGTTTCTGAGAAATCCTTTCCCAGATTTGTTGGTCCCATGGATGAACAATTGCTACGTTCCGAGTCTTTGCGATGGCCTCGAAGAGCTCAAGGAGAACGCCATTGTCAGAGACACCAATTCCAGGCATATGGGGATAGTCTCTGCCAACGTCGCTCATCATGAATATCTTGTAGCCTACTGGACCTAGCTGGGCAATTTTGGGAATTTCTTCTAGGACTGTACCTGCGGCGTTATGACCAAAGTCTACTATGGCCTTCTGCTGTGCATTTTCAATGTGTTTCTTGAACTGCTCTGCAGTATTCGGAGGAGGATTCACATTTGGCATATCGACGGTTAGAGTGACTCCACCTGCTGCCGCGGCCCGTCCACCTGTAATGTAATCTTCTTTGTGTGTAAAACCAGGGTCTCGAAGATGAGTATGAGTATCAACAAGTCCAGGGATGACATATTTCCCTTCAGCATTGATCACCTTGTCTGCTGCAGGGGCCTTGGAATCATTGGTCAGAGCAACTATTTTTCCTTCAGCTACAGATATCGAAGCTCGGACGAAACCAGCAGGGGTGTAAACTGTTCCACCGCTTACTACGAGATCGACTGTCGTTGATGACACTGCCATGTTTTTCTCAACCTCATGTGTCCTTCCTATATGGTATTAATCCTTACGCCTGATCTTCCGAATAGTCTTTCCGCGTCCCGAATTGTCTTCTAACTATGAACAAGTTCTACCATAGTATGTGATTGCTAGACTTTTTCGGCCAGGGTCTTGACCAATAAGTCAAAACGTTCAACAATTCGGGTAGCTGCCATTTCGACCCACTTTTCCCCGAGTTCCTTGGACGCTGCGCGCGGATCGCCATAGCTTCCAAACTTGCATACTTCCTCCATCTTGACTGGAGCCGTAAGTACTGGATTGGATATCGCTTCACGACGGTCAGGCGGATAGGTTACAGCTTGATCCATCCTAAAAATATCTGCCTTGTAGGTCATTGCAGCTGCAGTTTCCAATAGACCACCATGCGCCATGAAGTTCGGCCACCTCCATTGTTCTCTCTCAGTACCCTTTATTCCTGGTAGTTCTTTCCAGATTTCCATCAATGCTGCATACCAATTAGAGATAGCTATGAGAACTCCAGTATCTTCACGGATCTCTCTCGCTACAGGAACCATTGAATAATAATTTGGCTCATTACCATTTACAACTATTATCTTCTTGAATCCATCAGTCGTGAGACTTCTGTAAATGTCTCTCATGACATGGACTAGAGTCTCATTACTTAGAGAAATCGTACCTGGGTAACTCATGTGACTACTAGACATTCCGTATGGCATTAGAGGAGCTAACAGAGCTTTTGCTTTTTGTGCCACTTTCTCCCCAACTTTCAGTGCACAGAACGAGTCTATACCTAACACGCCATGAAGACCATGTTGTTCAGTGGCTCCAACGGGACAGACCACCGTGTCGATTCCACGATCTATGGCCTCACGAACCTCGACATAGGTCATCTCGTCAAGACGATATTTCTTTTCTGTCAATCCTAAATGATTTGTTAGATGAAACCTCTTAAACCCTTTGAAGCGTAATAGAAAGTGCGCAGAATCTGGTCGTGAAAAAACCGTACTTCAATAACAAAGGAATTACTTTGTACAGAGATGACTGCATCAGAGGAATGAGGACATGTCTTAAGACAGGCTCAGTAGATGTTGTGGTCACTTCTCCACCATACAACATAGGCAAGCTATACAACCAATATTGTGATGCATTACCGCGCGAGGAATATCTTACTTGGATGGATGAAGTAGGGAAAGAGGTCCGCCGGGTCCTTGCGGACGAAGGCTCGTTCTTTCTGAATCTTGGAGGACGACTTGATGATCCATGGAATCCATATGAGATAGCTCAAAAGATGCGAGATAAGTTCGTTCTACAAAATGTAATTCATTGGGTGAAGTCGATAGCAATAGACAAGAGAGATGCGGGTAGTCGCTCCAATGTAGTTGGAGATGTAGCTGTGGGGCATTACAAACCGATAGGCGGAAAGCGATTCTTGCACGACTGCCACGAATACATCTTTCACTTTACGCCTAAGGGAAACGTTGCCCTTGATAGGTTGGCAATTGGAATCCCCTATCAGGACAAGTCAAACATAAGGCGGTGGAAATCTACAAAAGCTGATTTGAGATGTAGGGGGAATACTTGGTTTCTCCCGTACGAGACAATACGAGATCAACGGAGTCAAAGACCACATCCATCTTCATTCCCGATTCGCTTGCCTGAAATGTGTTTGAGACTCCATGGCATTAAGAAGACAAACCTGGTGTTGGATCCCTTCATAGGGATCGGTTCCACAGCGATCGCATGTCTCCGGTTAGGTTTATTCTGCACGGGCTTTGACATAGATGAAAAGTACCTTGACGTGGCAGTGAATAGGATTAATTGCTACTAAGAAACTAAGTAGGTATTCTTGAATTACAGCTTGACAGCGGACTTCTATTTATCTGACCGCTGGCATTACCTTCTCAGCGAAAGTCTGCAGTGGCGTCAATGATTTGTCACCTTGGAATCTCAACAAGAAGTAATCGATGCCACGGTCTGCATACTGTTGAATATCATTTATGCATTGATCGGGTGTCCCGCCAATAATATCTGACGTTTCCTTCTTTTCCAGGGTTTCCGTTGAACGATCCGCGACTAGTATTTGGCCCTGCCACGATTTGCTTATAGTTTTGAAATCCCTTCCTTTTTGACTACAAAGTGCCTTTAGCTCGTCGAGCTTCTTGTCAAGCTCTTCTAGACCAAGTCTACGACAATTCCATCCGTTAGCGAACTCTGCAGTGAGTTCCAATATATCATGCATCTCTCCGCCTATCCAGATCGGTGGATGTGGTTTTTGGATAGGCTTTGGGTTATTTATTGCATCCTGGAGATGGTAGTACTTTCCTTGAAAAGATGTACTGGTCTCCGTCCAGAGAAGCTTGAGTATTTGCAATGTTTCTCGCAGACGAGCGAGTCGCTCAGCCCGTCGCGGTACATCATATCCATATCCGATAAGCTCTGTTGGAGTAGAAGGCCCACAGGCTCCCATTCCAAGTTCTAGTCTAGCACCACTTAGATTATCAAAGGTGGATGCCATCTTGGCCAATAGTGCTGGGCTCCGGAAGAGCTGACAGACAGCCATGATTCCAAGACGGATCCTAGAGGTGACCGGCGCCAGCGAGGATAGAGTAGTCCAAACTTCAAGGGAAGTAGCTTCCGTTACTTTTCTACCCCAGCAATACATGTGATCGGCAAGCCAGAAGGAGTCAAACCCAAGGCGTTCCGCTTCCTGGCAAATGGATAAAATTTCGTCGTACTCATATCCGTCTTGAGATATTTTTACTCCGAATCTGAGCATTCTTGGTTACTGCCAATTCTACAGTACCTACACCTCTATGTGCTTTGTGGCGCGTCTGGATGGTAAATTCCCAAAGAATAATTTCGGTAACCTGTAGTTGTCCTTACATACATCTACATATTGAAGAAATAGCTCAACAGTAGGCCAATTGAGATCTAATCTGCTTCCTAGCCGTGTAAAGCGACTAGAAGATCCAAAACTCCTTTCTGGAGCTGGCAAATTTGTTGACGATCTCACTCTTCCGAAAATGTTGCATCTTGATCTTTTTAGAAGTCAATATGCATCAGCAAAAATAAAGTCGATCGATCTCTCTAGTGTACGAAAAGAGACGAATGTAGTAGGTGTATTTACTGGAACTGATATGAATAGAACTTGTGGTCCACTTCCATATTCTCTGGCACCCAGTGTTCGAAAGAGCCCTACACACTACGCAATGGCTACTGGTGTTGTTAGGTATGTTGGTGAACCGATAACTGCAGTTCTCTCAGAAGATTTGTATTCCGCTAAGGACGCGGTTGAGAAAGTCGAGATAGATTTTAAGCCGTTGTCTGCGGTTGTAGATCCAGACTTAGCAACACAAACTGGCAGTGCACTTGTCCATAGTGGTTTTCCCAGAAATATTGCTTGTCACTATAGACGGGAATTTGGTGATGTCAAAGAGGCTTTCAAAAACGCCTCAATTATCGTCGAAGAAAAACTGAGGAATCAGCGGGTAACAGCTGCCCCCATGGAAGGACGTGGAGTTCTTGCCTCTTATGAGAGATCTACTGGCAAACTAAAAGTATGGTCATCGACCCAGAGCCCCTTCAGAATAAAGTCCTATTTGGCAGAAGTGCTTAACCTTCCTCCCACACATCTTGAAGTCATTGTCCCCGAAGTGGGTGGCGGTTTTGGTGCAAAGCTGAACACATACGGAGAGGAAGCCATTACCTGTTTTGCCTCGATGAGGTCGGGGCGACCAGTAAAATGGATCGAGGATCGTCAAGAGAGCTTTCAGGCTACAACGCATGGCAGGGACCAGATTCACAAGATAGAATTAGCAGCTGACCGTAAGGGGCGAATTCTCGGATTGAGAGACCATATTAGAGCAGATATAGGAGCTTATAATTTGTGGGGAACTCAGATCATTCCGACTCTCACTGCGCGAATGCTCCCGGGCTGCTATAGAATTCGCAATTTTCACGTCGACCTCGATTGCATATTCACTAACAAGACTCCGACGGATGCGTACCGTGGTGCGGGCCGTCCGGAAGCAACCTACGCGATGGAAAGGATGATAGATCTACTTGCCAAGGAGCTCAAAATTGACCCAATGGAACTTCGACTGAAAAATTTTGTATCTAGCAGAGAGTTCCCCTACAATTCTTCAGCCGGTTACACGTACGACAGCGGGAACTATGAGAAGACTCTGAAACTCGCCCTAAAGTTCGTCGACTATCCGCGGTTCAGGAAAAGACAGAATGACCTTTGGAGATCTGGACGCTATGTTGGCATTGGGGTGACAAGCTATGTTGAGGTCTGCGGGTATGGCCCTTCACTCTTCGAAAGTGCTGGAGTTCGAATAGATGAGACGGGTCGGGTTACGGTGACGACGGGGACATCTCCTCATGGACAGGGTCACGAGACCACATTCGCTCAGCTCTGTGCAGCCGAACTTGGTGTTCCTCTGGGAGCAGTTACTGTTCTCCATGGCGATACATCAACAGTACACTACGGCCGCGGAACTTTCGGAAGTCGTAGTCTAGCGGTGGGAGGAGGAGCACTCTACCTGGCACTCCAGAAGATCAAATACAAGATGAACAAGATAGCGGCACAACTTCTTGAGACGTCACCACGCAATGTTGTCTTCAGAAATGGTAAGTGGTTTAAGAGAGGACATAACAAGAAATCTCTTGGAGTTCAAGCGATTGCTAAAGCCGCCTATGATTCCAGTCGTATTCCCCATGGCCTTGAGCCGGGACTAGAAGAAACTTCTTACTTTGATCCACCAAACTATACTTTTCCTTTCGGAACACACGTTGCTATCGCTGAGGTGGATGTTGAAACTGGTCTGATAACCCTACACCGGTACATATGTGTCGACGACGTAGGTAATGTTGTTAACCCTATGATTGTTGAGGGTCAGATTCATGGCGGAGTTGTACAGGGAATTGGTCAAGCTCTCTATGAAGAAATTGTCTATAACAAAGATGGTCAGCCGCTCACAAGTAGCTTCATGGACTATTCAATTCCTACAGCTTGCGGACTACCAAGCTTCGAGCTAAAGAGAACGGTCACTCCCACAACATCAAATCCTCTTGGAACCAAGGGTGTAGGAGAAGTTGGCAGCATTGGGGCAACTGCTGCCATAGTAAGTGCTGTGGAAGATGCACTTTCGCCCTTCATGATCAAGATTACTGAAATGCCCATAACACCAGAGAAAGTTCGGAAGCTTCTCCGAGGTATTGACTGATGCAAAGCACCGGACGGTCTACCGAACTCCATATTCGTGTTTCTGATGAGTTGAATGATAAGCTATGACTATGATCTTCTGCGCCTTCGTTCTGGAAGGAGCCTAGAGGCCTCTATGTAGGCTCTGACATAATCGTTTTCGGGTTCATTAAGGAGACGATCTGGTGTTGCCACCTGGATTATCCGTCCGCCATAGAGTACTCCTATTCTATCTGCCAAGGCCAGTGCATCAGTAAGTTGATGCGTGACCATTAGAATAGTCATTTGGAATTCCTCTTGAAGATCAAGAATCTCGTCACGAACTTTCAGTTTTGTAATGGGGTCAAGGTGGACTAACGCTTCATCGAGCAGGAGCAGCTTGGGACGTGTCATGAGGGATCGTCCTATGGCGACCATTTGTTTCTGGCCTTCGGATAGTTGATCTGGAAGTCGCTTGAAGAGAGAGTCTGGTATCCCAACACGATTGGCCATGTCTTTTACTCTCTCCAGTATTTCACGGTCAGGGAGTCTACGCTGCTTAAGAGGAAAGTTTAGGTTGTTATAGACAGTCATATGAGGCCAAAGAGCGTAATCCTGGAAGACCATTTGAACGTCCGGAGTCCCTACTCGTATTCGTTCTCGAGGTATGCCGCCGATGAAGACCTTACCACTATCTGGCTTGTCTAGGCCAGATAATATTCGCAGTAACGTTGTCTTTCCTGAGCCCGTGTGTCCAATTATGGCGAAAACTTCGTTGGCTGAGACCTCTATACTGAGTCCCTGAAGGACGTGGACGATTTCCTTCTTCCCTGAAACTACGTCCTTGAAGGATTTGGACACAGACTCTGCTCGAACTGATTCCATGTAATTGTCTCTCCTTGTCTCCTACGACTGAAATTATAGAAGGACTGGATAAATAGAATTCCCTAGCTCGTCATAAATTATGACCTTTGAGGGAGCCACAAGAAAATTCTAATTACAGTTGCCAGTATCGATGTTATTTGATGTAAATGAGTAGTATTACAACGTCTTCACGAGTTCTTCTACACGTTTCTTGCCGCCTTCGAGGATTGGAGGGCCATGATAAGTTAGTACGCGATCGAACTTCAGTTTGGCCACGCGTCTAGCAGAGATGATGGCGGATTGAGTATGGTGGGTATACATGGGAGGAGTTAGTGTGAAATTACCTTCTTGATTGAAGAAAAGATCACCAGTTAGCAGGATGCCTTGATCTTCTGAGTACAGAGAAATGTGACCGGGCGTGTGACCTGGTGTGTGCAGGATCTCAAGACCACCAAGGAGATCAATCTTGTCACCATCCTTGAACTTCTCATCAACTTCTACCGGATCGAATCTATTCCCCCCACCTGGGGGGCCATCATATGCTGGCCTCTGTGCTATGAATTCTGCTTCCACCCAGTGTGAAAACGTTCGCGCCTTTGTGAGGTCAACTATTGCGCGTAGACTGCCCACGTGATCGGGGTGGACGTGTGTCAAGATGATTCTAGAGATCTGGTCTAGCCTGAAGCCACTCTTTTCGACATGGTGTTTGATCTTGGGGGCTGTTCCTGGGTAGCCCGTATCTAAAAGCGCAAGTTTTCCGCCACCTTCCTCGAAAAGGTAGATGTTCTCTTCGACGTCGTCCACTCGGTGTATTCCGGGGAGAATCTGGACCAAGGCTTTGATTAGTCAAGCCTTCTGATGTTATTTAAGGGTCGATCGATTAGTGTCGAAGACACTGATACGAACTGGTAGCTTTGCTCTAAGGCGATGAATTAAGCTAACTGATATCTGGACAGAGAGATAACCGATAAGTAATCCCGCCAGGGTATCGAGTGGAAAATGCGCTCCTACGATGACTCGAGACGTTGCTACTAATAGTGGAGGAACCAAGGTCACGATAACACCCCAAGTTCGCGAATTGAGAGTCACAACTGAGAATCCTGCAGCAGCCCGAGCGGTATGTCCTGAGGGGTAGGAATATCCCGAGTCGGGGTGATGGATGACCGCAAAACCGGGGAGGAGTTCAGAGGGCCTCGGGTGCATGATAATCTCCTTCACTCCTGCTGTAAAGATTGTCACTAGAGCTAAAGCTATAACGAGTTCGAAAACCGGGAGGAGATTCCTCTTTCTTAGGCCAAATACTCCAACTACTGCAATTATCATTAGCCAAAAGATAGATGAGCCACCAATCGAGGTGATTGCTGCCGCGGAGTATACCATCCCATTCGTGGATAGGCCATTCAAGGTTTGGAAGAACACCTTATCGAAATGGGATAGTCGCCCTGATGCGTGCACCGTTGTAAGAAGTAGAAATGCCACTAGATTTCCTATCATTGATATATTTCGTGGAATTCTCAATTATGCACTCATCTCAAGTAATTTCGCAATCAATAAGCTTAACAGGCACCGCCGGAATCCTTTTTTCGACTGAAAATGGAGAAGAAGATAAGCAATCCTGACGGCCTGGCTTCACCAGGGGGTAGGTTCTCACATGTAGTGAGGATAACCTCTCCAAAGACACTTGTCTTTTTAGCAGGACAGACGTCCTCAGATTCAAGCGGAAACGTAGTAGGTAAAGATAACTTTGCAGAGCAGGCTGACCAGGTCTTCAAGAACATTGAAGTGGCTCTAGCTTCTGAGAACCTGACCTTTGCAGATGTGGTGAAGGTCAACATGTATGTGACAGACATGAAATATCGAACCCAGCTGCATGAGGCTCGATCACGGTATATCAAAGGGGTTCCGCCAGCTAGCACATTGGTATCCATCACCGCGCTTGCGCATCCTGATTACATGCTTGAAATTGAGGTTGTTGCAGCTTCTGATCAGTAGGATTACTACTAGAAGCATAGCGGGATTAGACCCTTGTGCCAATCGTTTCTGCTTGATTGACACTGAGCCTGTTCTTCATGCACTGGATATTGTAAATGGTCTTCGAAGGATAAAGTACCAAACAGGGGTGTGATCTTCTAGATGGCTCTATATTTGAGCAACGAAGACGTCGCGACACTCCTCAACATGAAGGATTGCGTGTCTGTCCTAGAGGATGGGTTGACTGAACTGGGTAAAGGTGCTGCTTCTTCTACAAACCGAAGGGACAGCTACGTCCCTACATCCACTCCTGATGTCTTTTATCGACTCACCACAATGGAAGGATCTGTCGCCAAGCTGGGGGCAATAGCTCAGAGAATTGATTCAGAACATGTTGCGTGGAGACGAATAGGAGGGGCAATGAGACAAATCGAGATACCCGCGGCCCCTCGAAATCGCTACGTCGGTCTCGTCTATTTGTATAGCACCAAGACTTGCGAATTACTGGCGATCCTGAACGACTCCGAAATTCAGAGATCAAGAGTGGCAGGCGTCTGCGCGGTAGGAGCTAAACACCTTGCTGTCAAAGATGCTAAGGCCTTGGGGCTCTACGGATCGGGATGGCAAGCTGAGGCCATGGTTAAGGCCATTCTGGCAGTAAGGCCAATCACGTCGATCAAAGTATACAGTCCAAACACAAAGCACCGCGTGAGTTTTGCCAAGAGGCTAGGCAAGGAGTTGGGAGTGAATATCACTGCTGTTGACCATCCCCGGGACGTGACTAAACACGCTGACATAATTGCTGCGGCCACAAATGCCCGTGAACCAGTTTGTAAGGGTCGCTGGTTTGAGCAAGGAGTTTACCTAACTGGAATTGGCGGCCAGGATTTCGATGACGAAAGTTGGCGTAGATGCAACTTTGTCTTCTTGTCCGCTAAAGGTTTTCACGAGAAAATCTTGATGAAAGATCGACGTAAACGTCCTGATTTGACCTGGGATCAATTTATGGGCTCGCGCGGCCCAGACGCGCATCTATACAAGGAATATTCAAAGAAAATCCGTTACCTTCCTGATCTCCTTGTAGGACGTGTTCCTGGGCGATCATCTGATAATCAGATCACTTTATTCCAAAAGGTGGGCACCACTCAGGGTATAGAATTTGTCACTACTGCGAAGCTAGTATATGATGCAGCAAAGGCCCAAGGTATGGGAAAGAAAATACCTTCTGTATGGCTCACACAGGCCACACCACAGTAGAATACTATCCCTGAATGCGTTAGAGAATTGGAAATTTCTAACTGGTCGATTGAAGACTTCCTCGATGTAGAAGATCTGGTTAAGGAATATCTCGGGAAGTCTAGTATCTTTCGAAGCACTATCTGAGTAACGACATCAAAGAACGTTCTGTCATTCTGGAATGATCACACAACGTCCTCGTTTGGCCACATCATCTGTCTTAACTTCTTTCCAACGATCTCTATTTGGTGTTGATCCAGTGTCTTCAGGTATTTATCGAATGCTTGAGATCCCTCCTTCTCGTAAGACTCAACCCATTCGCGTGCATATTTTCCAGATCGGATATCATCAAGGACGTTATCCATCGCCTTCTTGGAGGCTTCCGCGATCACTTTGTTACCCCTGGTTAAGCCTCCATGCCGGGCCGTTTCACTTACGCGTCTATACATTCCAGCAATGCCATAACGTTGGATCAGATCAACGATGAGTTTTAACTCGTGGAGGCATTCAAAGTAAGCTATTTCAGGTTGGTAGCCGCGCTCTACCAAAGTCTCAAAAGCAGTACGAATCATCCGATCAGCACCGCCGCATAGATCTACCTGTTCTCCAAACCAATCAGTTT
>DAEN01000053.1:610-832 GCA_002495315.1 Thaumarchaeota archaeon UBA141 | reverse complement strand
TCCAAACCAATCAGTTTCAACTTCCTCCTTGAATGTCGTCTGAATTACTCCAGCTCGGGAACATCCAGTCGCTTTGGCAATTCCATGTATTCTCTCCCAGCCTTTCCCCGTATGGTCTTGGTGCACCGCTACAAGTGCAGGAGTTCCAAAGCCCTGAAGATAGAGCTCCCGTAACCTCTGCCCAGGTGCTTTTGGTGCGATCATGATTACGTCTACCCAATC
>DAEN01000053.1:0-279 GCA_002495315.1 Thaumarchaeota archaeon UBA141 | reverse complement strand
GGTGGAGTTATCCACTTATAGTGAACTGCAGCACCATGTGAGAAACCAAGGGCTTTGCCTTTCTTTAGGTGAGGTGCGATCTGCTTTTCGTAGACAGTCGCTTGTTCCATATCTGGCAATAGGATGTGAATAATATCTCCACTCTCGGCTGCCTCGTCTATTTCAACGACCCGGTGTCCATCTTTCTCTGCTCTCTCCCAACTTGACCCACCCTTGCGCAATCCTACGACGACCTTCAAGCCAGAATCCTTCGCATTACTTGCTTGTGCTTGACCTTGA